>CAZPWR010000258.1:0-2213 GCA_964590555.1 uncultured Anaerolineae bacterium
AGCCAGGGAAGCGTTTGGCGAAGAGCCCACCTTCCCCCATGAGGCCCTCAAGCTCTCTTAAATCCACGGCCTCCCTCTCCACCCGAGGCTTGAGGGGGGGAGAAACCTCGCGCTGGATGAATGCCAAGGGGCTTTCCCCAAGGAGGCCCTTGGCTTTGAGATGCTGGGCCAAACTCGGCGCTGAAGGCGTGCGGGCCTTCTTTTCCAATGCTTCTTGGAAGAAGGCCTCAATAGGCCATTGAGCCTTTCGGGCCAGGGCGATTAGCTCCTCCAGGGTCTCCCTCGGCAACTCCAGGGCTCTATCCAAGAGGGCATTGAAGAGGTGCATGGCCGTCATGGCATCGTCCAAAGCTCGGTGGCTCTTACCGGCCTCTATCCCCAAAGTTTCGGCCAGCTTAGCCAAACTGTAGCGGGCAGCGTAAGGGACGAAAATGGAAGCAAGCTCAAAGGTATCCAGCGCTTCGTTGAAAACGAAAAGCCCCCAGCGCCTGAGGAAGGAGAGGTCCACATCAACGCTGTGCCCGACGATTATGCTTTCCCCCACGAACTCTTCCAGCGGCCTGATGAGCGACCGGAGGGGAGGGGCCTCATCCAAATCCTCCTGCGATATCCCCGTGAGGTGAAGGACCTTAAAAGGGACCTGGCGTTTGGGGTTAACGAGGGAAGAGAAAGAATCCAAGACCTTCCCTTTCCGGAACTTCACTGCCCCGATTTCAATGATAGCATCCCTTTCCGGGTCCAGCCCTGTAGTTTCTAAATCTAAGGCCACAAAGATTCTTCCCACCTTCAACTCCTCTAAACCAAGAAACAAAGGCCTCCCCTCCGGATTAAACTGTGCGGGAAAAGGAGGCCCTTGCTCTCAATTATAGCCAGCTTTTAAAATTTGCAAAGCTTATCCTATGCTATCCTGAGCGAACTCCTCAAAAGCTACATGGGCAAAATTGTGTCGCACAAGTGAGGTATTAGGCACTGTTCTGTTCCTCAAAAGGATGTAGCCGATTTCATAGCCGTTCAAAGTCCATAGGCTCTGCTTTGCCAGCGGCGATTTCCCCCTTGGCACGACAGGCCGCTGCAACAAGTTTATCCTGTGTACGCTTGAACAACGTATCCCATTGAAGTTCGTCTTGCAAGTCCAGGATATACTCTTGCAAGTGTTCCACCACGCGCTCCTGCATTTCTTCAGGCAAAGATTCTAACATTTTCTCCAACGTTGCGATTACTGTAGAAGGCATTTTCATCCTTCCTAACCTTTAATCCAGCCTTACACTGATTATACTCGCAAAAGAGTGCATAAGCAATTAACTACAGCATGGGATGCACGCACGATTTGTCGGTAAGTTTTGGCAGAGGCCGACAGCAAGCCTGGTGTGTCCCAATTTTATTGGGCTGAGCTGGCGGCCCTTGATTTCGCCGATTGGAAATCGGCCTTCTTAGGCACATTTAATGCCAAGCGTGGCCCTTTGCCGAGGCTGAAACTGCTTAAGATTTAAAGTCAGCGTAGGCCGACCTTTGGCCGAAGGCTTCGGCCCGAAGGGTCTCTGCCCGAGGGCCTGAAGAGGACGACTTTAGTCGGCGCAAAGGGAAGTTCTTCCCCGCTACCGGTAGTTGCGCAGGACAAGGGGGAGGTAGATGCGCCACTCCAGCCCCACCTTCGCCACAAAGGCATCGCACTGGCCGCCATTGAAGCTTGTATCCGGCCCCACTTTCGCCGGAAAGTTGGAGGAGAAAGTATCGCCCGTAATGTAGGCGTTTCCGGATGAGTCCACGGCAATGCCCCAGCCCTTGTCCTCTCCAGATCCGCCCAGGAAGCCTGAGTAGATAAGGCCCTCTCCAGAGGCACTCACCTTTGCCACAAAGGCATCCACGGTGCCGTTGAAGCTTGTGTCCGGCCCCTCTTTCACCGGAAAGTCGGAAGAAAGAGTATAGCCTATAACGTAGGCGTTCCCGGATGAGTCCACCGCAATACCCAAGCCCTCGTCCCCTCCCGACCCGCCCAGGAAGCCTGAGTATTCAAGGCCTGTTCCAGAGGCATTTACCTTCGTCACAAAGGCATCCGTATAGCCCTTGAGCTCTGTGTACGGCCACCCTTCGCTCACCGGAAAGTCGGAAGAGGCAGTCCAGGCTGTTACGTAGGCGTTTCCGGATGAGTCCACGGCAATGCTCTCGCCCCAGTCCTGTCCTGACCCGCCCAGGAAGCCTGAGTAGAGAAGGGA
>CAZPWR010000259.1:0-2113 GCA_964590555.1 uncultured Anaerolineae bacterium
GCAGCAGTGTAATCAACCCCGATGCGCATTCAGACCTCTCTGTAAGTCCAGACCCTGTTTACTCCAAAGTTCCAGAAAAGCACAACTATGGTAGCGATGGCCTTGGAGAGGTTGTAGCCCAGGACCCCAAAACGGTGAAGGAAGAGGTGGTCAAGGCCGAGGAAGATGGTCTGGTTGAGGATATAGCCGGCCAAACTCACCACGAAGAACTTCCAAAGCTGCCCTAAGAAAGGGTGGGAACGCGTTTCGGGGAAGGTCCAGAGCCTGTTCCAAAGGAAGTTGTTCATCACAGCCGCGGAGAAAGAGATGGTATTGGCCAAGGCCTTGGGTAAACCCAAAACCAGGATTCCGAAATTGAGCAGGCCGAAATCTACCACCGTTCCGGAAGCTCCGACAATGGCGAACTTAACGAACCGCCTGGCCTCCTTCCTTGCTTTCTCCGCGCTTCGCACCTTAGGAGCTAACGCTTCCAGTTTGCCGACGAGTTCCAGCTTCATTTCTGTTTCTCCTTTCCCATCCATTTTATCGCTTCAAGCGGCAGAAGCTCAAGCGGGCCTTTGACTATGGTGCAGGGGGGCAGGGATTTGAGGAAAAGCTCCCCGTAATGCCTCGTCTGAATGCGCCTATCCAATATCGCCACGATACCCCTATCGGTCTTGCTCCTTATCAGCCGACCGAAGCCTTGGCGAAGCCTCAGGATGCTTTCTGGAATGGCGTACTGGTGGAAGGGGTCATCGTATGTCTCGCTCCGAGCGGAGAAGATTGGGTCTGTGGGGACAGAGAACGGCAAGCGAGGTATGATTACGCAGCTCAAAGCTTCCCCCACCACATCAATCCCTTCCCAGAAGCTCCTTGTGCCCATGAGGACCGCCCTCTCGGCTGAGCGGAAGGTCTCAAGGAGCTGGGTTCGGGACGAGCTCTCGCTTTGTTCTAAGACCAAGATTCCGTCTTCGGCTAAGGTTGGAGCTATAGCTTTGGCTGTGCGCTGAAGCTGCCGATGAGAAGTGAAGAGGACCAAGGTTTTACCGCCTAAGGCGCGGGAGAGATTCACGATTGCCTCTTCCACCATCCTCTGGTAACCCTGGGTATCGGGCTCGGGGATATCGGTTGGGAGGTATAGGAGGGTTGAAGAGCGGTAATCAAAGGGCGAACCCAACGCCAGCTCTTCGGCCTCCCTTATCCCCAAACGCTCCCGGATGTAATCAAAGGAATCCCCCACCCTTAAGGTAGCGGAGGTCAAAATCACGCTTTCCTTGGCACTGAAGATGCCTTTCTCCAAAATCGGAGCTACTTGCAGAGGTGCAGCATTGAGGGAAATGTAGCTGGCGGAGGGGTTCAGGTGAGCCCAATAAATCCCCTGCTCGGATGGCTCCACAAGGATGAGGTGAACCCTGGCTTGCCATTCCAGAAGGCGAGACAATGTTCCGGCAAATTCCTGAAGCAAACCTTCAACGTGGTAATCTTCGGCCGTTTCGGCAAGGCGTTGGAGGTCTTTGAGGAGGCGCAGGAGCCCGTCCGTAAGCCTGGAGAGAGCTTCGTTGGCTGCTTCCCACGCTATCTCCACGTTCGCCCAGTCGGGTTGAGCTTTCGTGGCTTTGGTTATGCGGATTTTGTAATCGTATTCGGAATCGCCCGCATCCTCTTTGTAAGTGCTGAAAAATTCCCTCAAAGTGAGGAAGAGGGAAGCGATAAGCTCCCGAACGCGCTTTATCTCCCTCCTTTTGGTTGAGATGAAATCCTCAAGCTGGAGCCGGAGGCTTCGGGAGATTAGCGGTTTCAGCCGGTTGAGAAGCTGGCCCACGATATCCCCGCCCTTCTCATCCCCGCCAAGCCAGGCCAGGAGCCTATCAACCCCGCCCTGGTCCACCGAGAACCCAAGCTGCTTTGTGGCCACATCTTCCAGATGGTGGGCCTCGTCCAAAATCAGGAAGCGGTAATCGGGCAAGACTTTGTTCTCCAAAGCTATATCGGACAGGAGCAAAGCGTGGTTGACTAAGACGATATGGGCCCTTTCGGCGCTTTCGCGTGCGGCGTAGAAGAAGCCCACCCCCTGCCGATAGTAGTGGCAGCGCTCGCCAAGGCATGATTCGGGGTCCGAAGCGATTTCTTCCCA
>CAZPWR010000260.1:0-3200 GCA_964590555.1 uncultured Anaerolineae bacterium
TTCCCCCCGTTTTGATTAAGGTCGGCGAAGGCCGACCTTGGGCCGAAGGCCCTAAAAGGCTGATTTCAATCAGCATTAAAAACAGGCCCGACGAAACTGAGACACACCCGCACGTCCGTGCTCCTTGCCAGAAGAAAATAGCTATGCTAAAATTAAGCGGTAAAACCGGATTGGGGGGAAGATATGCCGATTTACGAGTACAGGTGTGGGAATTGCGGCAAGACCTTTGAGGTTCTGCGGCCGATAAGTAAAGCCGATGAGCCTGCCAGCTGCCCTTACTGTGGGAGCACTGAAACCGAAAAGGCTATTTCCCTTTTTGCAGCCGTAAGCCGCGGTGAGGGCGGCACAACAAAAACCTTGGGAGGTAGCCCCTGCTCAGGGTGCACCTCCACTACATGCACAACATGCTCTCGCTAAAAGGCCCGGTTTCCTCCAAGGGAACCGGGTTTTTTTAATCCTCAACGGGGAGGAAAACAATGGCCGAAAAGATGAGAGCTATCCTCAAGAAAAAGCCCGGCCCTGGCTTGGAAATGGATTTAGTTGATATACCCCATCCAGGCCCAAACGAAATCTTAGTAAAGGTGCGGGCTACATCCATCTGTGGAACCGATGTGCACATATATAACTGGGATGCCTGGGCTCAAAGCCGCATAAAACCACCTCTAATCATAGGCCATGAGTTCTGCGGGGAAGTGGTGGAAGTGGGGAAAGAAGTCAAAAGCATCAAAGTAGGAGATTTCATCTCCGGCGAAAGCCACATCCCCGATTACACTTGCCCGATCTGTCGCAAAGGGCAGCCTCATATCTGCCAGAACCTCAAAATCCTTGGGGTTGATACCAACGGCTCCTTCGCCGAATACGTGGTCATACCCGAGATATGCGCCTGGAAGAATGACCCTAAGCTGGACCCAGCCATAGCTTCCATACAAGAGCCTCTGGGGAATGCCGTTTACGCCGTTCTGGCTGAGCCGATTTCGGGTCACACAGTGGCAATCTTTGGTGACGGACCGGCCGGGAACAATGCTGTAGCAGTGGCTAAAGCTGCAGGGGCGGGCACAATCTTCCAAATAGGCATGCACCGTTTCCGCCTGGAAATTGGCCGGAAGATGGGAGCCGATTTCTCCATCAATATCACCGAAGGGGAGGACCCAGTTAAAATAATCCTGGAAAAGACCGAAGGCGTTGGGGTGGATGTGGTCCTGGAGATGGCCGGAAGCCAGCAGGCTTTAGAGCAAGGGTTTGCTGTACTGCGCAAAGGAGGCAGGTTTACTGCTTTCGGTATACCTCCGGATAAGATAGCTCTGGATTGGGCCAATGCCATCATCTTTAAAGGGGCCCGCATAATCGGGATAAACGGCCGGCTCATGTGGGAAACTTGGTACCAAATGGCCGAACTACTTAAATCTGGCAAGCTTGACCCTTCCCCTATCATCACCCACAAGATACCTTTGGACAACTTTGAAGAAGGTTTCCGTTTGTTGACTTCGCCAGAAAAGAAAGTGGGGAAAGTGGTGATGTTCCCCTAAGTGGAGGGAGTATGGCCGTTGAGAACTTTGCCCAAATGGTTGAGCTGGCCCGCAACAGAGGGCCAAAGCGAGTAGCTGTTGCCGCAGCGCACGACCCGGAAGTCCTCCTCTCCTTTGAGCAAGCCCGCAAAGCTGGCTTTGAAATATCTGGCTACCTGGTCGGGGATGCCCACGCCATTGAAGCCATCGCCAGGCAAGAAGGCATATCTTTGGCCGATTTTGAAGTAATCCACGAGCCCGAAACAGTCAAAGCGGCCAGAACCGTTGTCCTTCTGGCCAGGGAAGGTAAAGCCGATATCGTGATAAAAGGCCAGCTCAAAACGGCCGAACTTTTATCCGTAGCCCTCAACAGGGAAATAGGCCTGAGGGATAAAACTTTAATGACCCACGTGGGGATATTTGAAATACCGGGGATGCACAAGCTCATTTACATAAGCGATAGTGGCGTTGTCCCCTATCCTGATGTCTATCAGAAGCTGGAGATAATCCGAAACGCAGTAGAAGTAGCCCATCGCTTTGGGTTAGAGATGCCCAAGGTGGCTATACTGGCCGCCACCGAAGCCGTTCACCCCAAAATCCCTGCTTCCATTGATGCCTTAGCTTTGGCCAAAATGGCCGAGCAGGGCTGGATAGAAGGGGCCATTGTTGATGGCCCTATGGCTTTGGATACAGCTATTTCGGAGTATTCGGCCAGGGTTAAGGGGGTGAAATCCCCTGTGGCCGGTCAGGCCGATATCCTCATTGTCCCCAATGTAGAGGCAGGCAACATCATGGCTAAGGGAATCCTCTACTTCGCCCGGGCCAGGATGGCCGGCCATGTGGTAGGGGCGAAAGTCCCAATCCTCATAAATTCCAGAGCTGACGAAGCCGAAACGCGCTTCCTATCCTTAGCTATGGCCATTTACCTCAGCACTGAGCCCGCAACCCAGTCCAAGTAGCCTTTGTATCCGGCCTTTATCGGCAGGGCTATGATTTCGGGGACGGTGTAAGAGTGAAGTTCCTTCACTTTGGCCTCTAAGGCGGGGAAAGCGGAAGCGGTGGTTTTGACTATCATCAAGGCCTCTTTATCTTCTTGCAGTTTGCTTTCCCACCAGTAGAAGGAGAAAACTTCGGGCACTACGTTCACGCAGGCGGCAAGCTTCTCCTCAACAAGAGTACGGGCAATTTTCACGGCTTCGTCAAGAGAGCCTGTGGTTATGAAAACGACGATGAAATCCTCTTCCATGGCCTACACCTCAGCTTGCCTCTTCCTTCTTGACCACGACCCTGTCTAAGTCGTTCACTATGGTAGTGTTGGGGAAGATAGCTCTGGCCTCTTCCAGAACTTCGTTTGAGTTGTAGCGTCTGGATATGTGGATGAGGTAAAGATGACGCACTTCTGCTTCCAGGGCCAAGCGTGCAGCTTGGGCTGCGGTTATGTGACCGTACTGCTTGGCCAGTTCTTTTTCTGGCTCAAGATAAGTTGCCTCTATCACCAAGGCATCAGCTTTGTAGGCGGCTTCGGCGAGGTTACGGGTTGAAGAGGCGTCCCCTACATAGACCAGCTTGGCCCCCGGGATAGGGGGTCCCAAGACCTCATCGGGGGTAACGATTCGGCCGTTGGGCCAGGTTATGGATTCCCCTTGGACGAGGGGCCGCCTTTCGGGGGCGGCCGGGACGCCGGGCGCGCCTGTT
>CAZPWR010000261.1:0-1970 GCA_964590555.1 uncultured Anaerolineae bacterium
AAAGCATCTTCGGGTCGGCCTTGTCGGGCTTGTCCTGGTCAGTGTGGTAGAAGCGGTCAGGCCATTGGATTAGCATCGGGGTTGGGATACCGATGGTTGGGTCGGAAAGGATGTAGTGGTCGCTCCCTCCGGAGAAGGGGGCGATGTTCCAGCGGAAGAGGGGGAATTTCCCGACCCCGGAGAAGGCAGTGGTTTCAGACCCGATCTCTTCCACGAGCCAGGCCAGGAGGTAGGGGATGAAGGTTGGGCAAGAGGCGGGCGGGCATTCTATGAGGAGGTTGCTCCGGCAAAGGTCCTGGTTCTGGCCCACCATGTCCAGGTTTATCCCAGCTCTAATTTTGGGGATTAAATCTTCATTGGAGGCAAGGTAAGCGTATGTACCGGTAATTTCGGGGACGAAGAGGAACAAAATTCCGCGCCTCGGCTTGGGCAAGGAGCCTTCGCGTATGAGGCGAGAGAGCTCTATGGCCGATTCCATGGCCACTGCTGCCCCTGAAGCGTTATCGTTAGCCGAGGGGTGGGGGTGGCAGAGGTGGGAAACCACAACTATCCATTCATCGGTTAAGCCGGGGATGATGGCTTCCACTACTTCAAAGGAGCCATCGTAGAAGCGAGAGTCTACTTTAAGTTTTACTGTGACCTTTTTGCCTTGCTTGAGCAGGCTCCTGAGCTTTTCTCCTTGGCGGGGGGTGAGGACAAAGCCGAAGCATTTTTTGTCCCCAGCTTCCCACCAGAAAGAGGTATACTGCCGAGCGTCGGGCAAATCCATCCTCTCCCGCACAGGCGGTAGAGGCCTCATCCCATCGTAGAGGATACCTATCGCCCCAAATTTCTCCACTGCCAGCTTCTGGACTCTGCTCACCTCCCCGCTGGTAAGGACGATTTTCCCGCTGAGGTCAAGGCCTTGGTAGTCTTCCAAGTTTTCCCCGTCTTCCAGGAGGATGACCTCGGCCTTTCCTTCAAAGGGGGCACTGCGTTGGATTAAGGAGATAGGGTTCTCGGAGAAGTCGGCGAGTTTGCAAGCTTCTTCCTGGGGTTCTTCCAAGTAACACCAGGCTTCCTTAGCTTCCCACTCTTGGAAGGAAGGTTGGGACCAGAAGTAAACTCCTTCTTGGGCAGGGAAGAATAAAATGCAGGCCTCTACCCTTGCTTCCTTGAGGGTTTCCAGGCAGAAATTGGCAGCCTTTCGGAAGCCGGGGCTGGCCTGAATCCGGTGGTAAGAGCTTATCCTTTCCAGGAAATTGAGGGCAAGCAGGCCTGAAAAGTTTTCCCCTACAAGCTTAAGGAGCCTCAAGTTCTATGCCCCAAGTTTCTTCAGGAGTTCCTCGCGCCTCTGGGCTGCCACTTCTTTCCCTTCTTCAATTATCTTTCTGCCCTTTTCCTGCAGCTCCTCAACTTTCTCCAGGGCGCGCTCTCTGAGCTCAATGCCCTTCTCCTGGAGGAGAGCTCTGGTTTCCTCTCCTCTCCTTGGGGCGAAAAGTAGTGCTACAATCGCCCCCGTAAGGAGGCCCAACACGAAACCGGCAAAGAAATCGCTCACCTTTCTGAACATCTCATCCCCTCCTTTTGGTAAGTATTTTCACCACATGCCTCACGGCCGAGATAAAACTGGCCAGCTCAATGGCTGGCTTAGCGATTGCTTCCCCTACGATAGCGGTAGTTCCCTCCACCATCTTAGTGGTCCTTTGGGCCGATTCCAAGATTGGCTTTATTTCCCGGTCTATAAGGCGGATTAGGCGGTAAATCTGGAAAGCCAGGATTAGGAGCAAAACGCCTAAGACTATAGATTCAACGGCCAAAATTATTATGGCAACATCCCTGATAGCCGCCAAAAGCATGATTTTCTCCCTTTCTGGCTTGGGATTACATTATATCACTTTGTGAGCCACTCCGCAAGCCTGAGGAAGCCGAAGCTCAGGATTGCCCCTTCCAGTATGTGCAGGTCGCCCAAAGTTAGGGGGAAAGAAGGG
>CAZPWR010000262.1:0-4079 GCA_964590555.1 uncultured Anaerolineae bacterium
CTCCGTCATGTGATGTACTATATCTTGTAGGTCGCTTAAGTTCTCTTCCCCTTTGTCATCCTCTTCTATAGCGCTCACCTCGGTCATGTCGCCGTCGCCGTCAAAGTCGGTGGGGGTCATCCGGATGGCCTCCGGCTCCTCCCCCTTGTGGCAGCCCGCCGAGGACCTCGCTTCCCGTTTCCGCCCGCGGGCCCAGCGGCCCCTGCGAGGCGGCGGGCACCCCCTCCGCCGGGCGCTTCATGCACGTCCAGGGCTTCCAGCCCTGCGTGGACTGCCATGACGTCCACGCGCTGGAGGTGAAAACGGAGGCCTGCGCGGGCTGCCACAAGGGGGAGGAGCCGGAGGACATCCGGATGACCCCAACCGACTTTGACGGCGACGGCAACACTACCGAGGGCATCGCCGGCGAAGTGGAGACCATGCGGGAGGTCCTCTACGCGGCTATTCAGAAGTACGCCGCCGAGAAAGTCGGCAAGCCAATTGTCTACCATCCTCATGTCTACCCCTACTTCTTCATTGACACCAACGGCAACGGGCAGGCGGATCCAGAGGAGGCGAACTTCGGGAACCGCTACAATGCCTGGACGCCGCGCCTCCTGAAGGCCGCTTATAACTACCAGTTCGCAACCAAGGATCCCGGTGGCTACACCCACAACGGCAAGTATATCCTCCAGATCCTCTACGACAGCATTGCCGATATTGGCGGCAGCGTGGCCAAGATGAAGCGGCCATAATAGCAGCTTTCATAGGACTAAGTGCAGGGGTGAGGTATGTAATACACCTCGCCCCTGTATTTTTCCTCACAAGCTGGTAAATCTCCTCTCGCAATTGCAGCGGATTTATCCTCTCTCGCAGAGCCAAAAGTTCCTGCTTCTTCTCCTCAGAAAGAACCCCCCTCTCACAAAGCCGATCCAGAGGAGGACAGGCACGATCAAATCGCCTTTTGACACGATTAGATTGCCCATCTTGGGCTGGAATAGTCTCTTTGGCCACAAGCTTCCTAACCGGCTGAAAGAACCTTATGATAGATTTGGTTCAGAAGGAGGGTTTTTCATACCCCAAAAGGCTGCGGACTAAAAACCCGTTCCTCTGCTCAACAAATCGGTTATCGTTCTTGTGATGGGGCGGCTACGAGAGAAAACAACTCCAGGAATTTTCTCTTGCCAGAAACGGAGGAGGTAGGCATTGAAAAAGGCTGTGTCATTGTCAGGGTGGATTTCCCGGATAGGGAAGGGAATACGTTGCAAGATGACAAGAATGGTGCACAAGGTCCACCTCCATATGCCCCGGTCCCTCAAGGTTGTAGGGAAGTCTGAGCATAGGCGCTTCCCTGCGCCAGGGGTTGCGGTCTTGTAGGGAATGGGGGGCAGGGCGGGGTTTATCCCGATGGAGGCTGTTAAGGATGCGCCTAAGTGAGGCCACGCTGATTTTGGCCAATTTCTCCTCTTGCTCCGGAGTCAGGTAGAAATTTTCCCAGCGGGCAAGATTTTGGGCGGTGGAAAGGAGGACGGGTTGGAGCCTTTCAGCCCAAGGGTAAGTTAAAGCGATGATTGCACGAAGTTCAGAGCCATATGAGTGCCCTCTCTCCCGGCTTCGGGGATGCCGCTTTAAGGGATTAAGCTTTTTCGGTGCAAACCGGTGTAGGCTTCCATTTCATCCAGGAGACGACTCCGCTCCTTTCGGTTGGCCTTAACGTACCTCTTTTTCATCCGGCGCAGGTATTGGTATTTCTCCTCCATGTCCATCTTGACCTCCGGTAACATTATCATTTGAGTGAACCGTGTGGCTTCGGTAACATTTTACGTGATAGAGCACGGGCTTCTTGCACGAGTTTGTCCGTTTTGCTATAATAATTTTGGAGGGATCGCCTAGTGGCCGAGGGCGCGCGTCTCGAAAACGCGTAGGGGCCAGAAGCCCCTCGTGGGTTCGAATCCCACTCCCTCCGCCTTATCTTTAATCTAACAGGGGGCCTTTCCGGCCCTCAATTTTTTAAATTCTTCGCCATAAAATGAAAAACAACCGAGAAGAAATTTTCCCAGTCAATATCGCCGAACTGGAAGAAAAGCTTGGCCTGACTTTTGCCGATAAAGCCCTGCTCCTGCAAGCCCTTGTACATACTTCCTACTTGAACGAGAACCCCTCTTTCCCCTTGGACGATAACGAGCGCCTGGAGTTCCTGGGGGACGCAGTCTTGGATTTCGTCATAGGTGATTACCTCTTCCACCACTTCCCCGAGATGAAGGAAGGGGAGCTGACTTGGCTCAGAGCTTCCCTGGTGAAAGGCGAGACTTTGGCCCAGTTCGCCCGGAAGATATCCATCGGGAAATTCCTCCTCCTGGGCAAAGGGGAGGAAGAGTCCGGAGGAAGGGAACGCAATTCAATCCTTGGGAGCGCATTTGAAGCCTTAATCGGTGCCATTTACCTTGATAAAGGTTTAGAAGCCGTGCGCTCTTTCCTCGCACCTTTCATAGAGCCAAAGCTTGATTTGCTCCTCCAAGAAGCCATCGGAATGGACCCTAAAAGCCGGCTCCAAGAGTTCGTTCAGGAGTGGCTGGGGATTACCCCTTCTTACAAAACCCTTGAGGAAAAGGGACCAGAGCATGCTAAAACCTTCGTAGTGGGGGTGTTCATCGGTGATAAGCTCTGGGGGAAAGGAGAAGGCCACAGCAAGCACCAGGCCTCTATGGAAGCGGCCCAGAATGCTTTTGAGGCCATCCGCAAGCTCTCAGATAAAGACCCCTCTTGGAAGCTTCCACGCCGGATAAGGCTATCCCTCTTGGCCCTGATTCCCCATTTGGGCAAGACTCGGCGGTGGACCCTCATCGGAAGTGCGGCCTTAGCTCTCCAGGGCTTGCCTCTAACCCCTCACGATATTGACATCCTCATTGACCGAAGCGGGCTCAGGATTTTGAGCACACGCCTCAAAAAGTTCATCGCCGTCCCTCCTAAATGGAAGGAGAGCGAGCAATTCGCCTCAGTCTTCGCCCAGCTTAGGCTGGAAGGGGCAAGGGTGGAAATCTTTGGCGACATGAGGATAAAGAGCGGGGAAAGGGCCATCCGGTTCAACCTCTGGCCTTACGTCCGGGAAATGCCATTTGCTGGCTCTAAAGTCCGGGTTGCCCCTCCAGAGTGGGAGCTTGTAGCCAGCGCCTTGCTTGGTCAAAAGGAAAAGGCGGAAATGATAGCCCGGCACCTACGAAGCGAAGGCTACGATGAGTCGCTACTGAAGAAAATCCTCCGAAGCCGCTCCATCCCCAAACCGGTAAAGGAAGAGGTGCTGAAGAGCTTGGCTTGAGGAGACCATGAAGAGGAATTTGCTCGTCCTGGGGGCTTATTCGGTTTTGACCTTGGCTATGCTTTGGCCTCTCCCCCTTCTCTTCACCAAGGCTATCCCCGGCGATGGCTTTGACGGCTGGCAGAACTACTGGAACATTTGGTGGGTTTCCAAGGCCGTGCTGGAGGAGCACACTTCCCCTTATTTCACCCGTTACCTCTACTACCCAACTGGCGTTAGCCTCCTATTCCACACACTCAACCTCCCGAACGGCCTTTTGGCTATGCCCATCCAAGTCCTCTTCGGACCCATCGTAGCCTACAACTTCATTGTCCTTATCTCCTCCGCTCTCTCCGGATACGGCTCTTTCCTCTTAGCCTTTGAGCTCACCCGCTCCCGATGGGCAAGCTTTTTGGCGGGCCTAATCTACGCCTTCTCCCCCTTCCGCTCTGCTCACCTCCTGGGCCACATGCAGGTTTTTTCCACCGAATGGATCCCATTCTTCGTCCTTGCCCTTTTCCGAGCCCGGCAAGGCAAATCCCCCCTGCTCCCGGCAATTTTCCTCGTCCTCTCCTCCCTCTGCGATTGGTACCAGGCCCTCTACTTGGGGCTTTTCACGGCTATATACTTGGGATGGCTTACTTGGAAAAAGGCCCTAACCCGAAAAGAAGCCCTTAGGGTAGCAGCAGCTTGGGGTTTGGCCGGCCTTATGCTTTCCCCTCAAATCCTCCCCATGCTCTGGGAAATGTCCCGCTATCGATTTATGTTTGCCCCCACTGTGCATGCCACCCTCCTTTCAGCCGAT
>CAZPWR010000263.1:0-2837 GCA_964590555.1 uncultured Anaerolineae bacterium
AAGGTAATCTTGGACACCGCGCTCCTCACAGCTGAGGAGAAAGCCATGGCCTGCCAGCTGGCAATGGAGGCCGGTGCCGATTTCGTGAAGACCTCAACCGGCTTTGGCCTAGGCGGCGCTACGGTAGAGGACGTCCGGCTAATGCGGTCGGTTGTGGGGGATAAGATTGGGGTTAAGGCCGCAGGTGGCATTTCTTCCCTGAACCAAGCCTTGGCCATGATAGAGGCCGGAGCCAACCGCATAGGAGCAAGCAGAAGCGTGAAGATAATCCAGGAAGCGGAAGAAGCTTGGAAAACTTATGAGCAAAACCTTTAAATTGCGGATAACCTACTCCCAGACTGGCCCGCTCAAGTACATCTCCCACCTGGACCTGATAAAGCTATGGGAGAGGCTCCTGCGGCGGGCTGGAATACCCCTGGCCTATTCCCACGGCTTTACTCCTCACCCTAAGATAACCGTAGCTTCTCCCCTGCCGGTAGGGTTTGAAGGATTGAGAGAAGTGATGGAAATCACGCTTACTTCCCATATCTCACCCCGAGAATTTGAGGCCAAAGTTCGGCCCTGCCTGCCCGAAGGCCTGGACATCGTTCAGGTGGAAGTGGCCGAGGACGAAACCCTTTCCCTCCCCCAGAGAGTAGTGGCCTCGGAATACGAGGTAGTCCTGCCTGATTGCCAGGAAAAGGATAAGCTTGCCCAAGCTGTGGAAGAACTTATGAGCAAAGCCTCGCTACCGTTCCGCCGCGAGAAAGGGGGAAAAGTCCGGGAATATGACCTTAGGCCTCTGATAAAGGGCTTAAAAGTTACCGAAGGGCCGGGTTGCGCCCTCTGGATGCTCCTGGAAACAAGCCCTTCGGCTACGGCCAGGCCAGAGGATGTGCTCAAAGCCTTGGGATTTGAAGGCTACGCTAAAATAAGACGCCTAAAGCTGCACTTTGCGCCAAAAGGAGGGTGAACATGGCTTTTAAACCTTTGGGGAAAATAGGCCTTGATGTCAATGAGCCGACAATGGCTAACGGCTCGTTAGCCCCTCAATTGGAAAAGCCAGACATAATCTCCCACACCCAAGTTTATTTTGTCCGCTTGAACTTCATCCTAAGGCCTTGGAATGACCCAAACGACCCCGCCTTCCTGGCCACCTACGACCGGATAATTGACAACCTCCTGGACAGAGGCATCGCCATATACGCCCTCGTCGGCTCCCAAGCTACCCCAATCCCCGATATGGGCGATATCTTGAGGGAACCTACCCCTTCCAGCGCCGCCGAAGAATGGATCAACCTTTATGTAAAATGCTTCAAAACCATTGTGCAGCATTTCAGTGACCAGGTATGGGTTTTTGAAAGCTTCAACGAGCCGAACGATTGGCACGGTGGAAACAAGGCCTGGGTTCACCCCTACTGGATGGCCCGAATCCTAAAGGAAATATACCTTGCGGTAAAGCCACGCTTTGATGTGACCCTGGTCTCAGGCCCCCTCCTGGCCCACGACCTCCCCACCGGCCCCGATGATGGGTCCAAGTACCTTGATGCCCTCTACAGAAGAGGCATTGAGATGCACAGGTGGGAAGAAATCAAAAAAGACCTGGGCTCTTACCCCTTAGACGGCATAGGTTACCACCTCTACGTCTGCGCCTCCCCTCAATCAACCCCCGATTGCGTCCGCACTACGTTCAAGAAATACATTGATGCCATATGGAAAGTGGTAGTCAAGTACGAGGGGGAAAACACAGGCAAGGGGATATACATTTCCGAATTCGGCTGGCCATCCGAGAACGGGGAGGAGTTCCAGGCCAGGATGATAAGGGCTGCGCTTGAGTATTTGGCCGGCGACACAAGGGTAAAGGCTGCGGTTCTGTTCTGCCTGCAAGACTTTGCCGATAAAACTTACGGGCTTTACACATCCTTGGGATTTGAGCCCGCCCACAGGAAGGCCAAGCCCTATTGGGTGTTCCGTTCCTTAATCGCCCGCTTGCCTATGGACGAAATTCCGGCCGGGGTTGGAAGGGACAAAGAAGGAACTCTTTACTGGCCTATCGTGGAATGCTACTTGAGGCATGGGGGGAATGATGCCATCGGCTTGCCCTTTGACAACGGCGGAGGAGTGCCAGTTCACCGCTGGGGGGATGGCTGGGTCCAGGATTTCCGCACCCCCTCCGGCCGGCGTGAATCTATCATAATGCTCAAGCGAGGGGAGAAAAGAGCTTATCTCCTTTACGGCCCAATCCGCGATGAATACATATACCGCCAAGGCGGCCCACTCGGCCCATTGGGTTACCCCGTAACCGATGTTTACCTGGACGAATGGGGGCTCCCAGCCTGCAAATTTGAAGGCGGAGAAATAGCTTGCAGGCCAATAGTTACCCTGCGGGGGAGAAGCGCATGAGGAAGTGGTTTCTCCCTTTGCTCCTTGGAGCAATACTGGTCGGGCTTGGGATCGGTGCCTGGCAATTCCTATCCCCTAAGGGGTTTAACCCCAAAGGGGACGGCTTCTTCGGAACCATTGAAGCCAGCGAGGTGGCAATTTCTTCCGAAATCGGGGGCAGAGTTAAGGCTTTGCACGCAAGGAGGGGGGATAGGGTTAAAGAAGGGCAGCTCTTGGTAGAGCTGGACACTGAGCTTTTGGATTTACAGATACGCCAGGCGGAAGCAGCCCTCCGCTTAGCCGAAGCCAAGCTTGCCCTCCTCAAAGCTGGCCCCAGAGCCGAAGACATCCGTAAAGCCGAAGCGGAGCTGGCCCAAGCCGAGGCTGCCAGGGATACAGCCCGCAAAATCTTGGAAGTACCTAAAGCGATGTTAGCTAACCCCCAGGATTGGGACGCCCAAATCCACTCCTTGGAA
>CAZPWR010000264.1:0-1861 GCA_964590555.1 uncultured Anaerolineae bacterium
GAAGCTTTGAAATCTTTGCTCCTTAAAGCCAAAGCACAAGGCATGCCCGACCCGGAGATAGGTGCTTATTTCGGCGTTTCTTTCAATTACCTTGAAAAAGTCATAACCGAAGCCTATGGGGCTAACATCACTATCCTCAAACGTCCCAAAAAGGTCAAGCGGTGGGAACCGCCTAACTTCCGAGAGGAAACTACCACGGTCTGGAGCTTCAAGCAGCGAGGCGATTGGGCTACTCATGATTCAAGATATAGAGGTAACTGGTCGCCCTACATACCCCGCAATGTAATCCTAAGGTACTCAAAACCTGGCGATTTGGTCTTAGATTATTTTGTTGGGGGCGGGACTACAGCTATAGAAGCTAAGCTTTTGGGCCGCAGGTGTATAGCCAGGGACATTAACCCCGGTGCTATAGGCATTACTTTAGAGAACCTTCGCTTCTCCCCACCCCAAAAGGTAATCTACGAGCCCGAAGTTTCAGTCGGGGATGCCAGGGACTTATCCGATATACCTTCAGACTCTGTGGACCTCATTTGCGCTCATCCCCCATATGCTGGCATCATAAGCTACTCATCTGGAGTTGAAGGGGATCTCTCTAAGCTTCCCGTTCCCCAGTTTTTAGAAGAAATGCGTAAAGTTGCCCAAGAATCTTACCGCGTCCTCAAGCCAGGGGGAAAATGCGCCCTTCTTCTGGGGGATGCCCGCAGGAGAAAACAAGTTGTTCCAATAGGATTCCAAGTGATAAAAGTGTTTCTTTCGGCTGGGTTTATCCTAAAAGAGCTAATTATCAAACGCCAGCGCAATTGCAAAGCCACGGGTTTCTGGTATAAACGCAGCGTAGAGCTCAATTTCCTCCTGTTGGCCCATGAGTACCTTCCCATCTTTGAGAAACCGTTTTATCCTGCGGTTGCCGAACAACTTCCTTCATGGGATTACTTTCTCCCCTTCAAAGTCAAAAAAAGCGAGAGCATGGGCAAAAAAGCAGGAACTCTTGAAGCCACAACAGTATGGATTTTCAAAGAAGCAGAGCTTGAGGAGAGAGTGCGCAGCAATCTTTCGGCTCGTTTTGCTGTTAACATGGTGGAAGTAGAAGTGCGTGGAGAAGGGGGTTTTTCTTTGGACTTTGCAGGGCAAAACCCGTTAATCTTCGTCAGGGTGAACCTTGCCCCAAAAAGGGCTGAGGAAATTTATGCTTGCCTTTCTACTTTGAAAAAATTGGCTGCTGAGGCCAAAGGCTATTTGGCTTTTGAGCTTAAAGACATTCGCTTAGACGAGCGCCTTTACCCAATGGCGCTAATGCTATGGGGAAGCTTGAACCACTACCCCGATCTCAAGCTTAGGGAAATTGTGATCGTCGTCCCTGAGGAGAGGCAGAAGCTTACTAAGCCTTCAAACAGCAGCTTTTTGGAAATAATCCATCGCTATTTGCTCATATACCAGAGAGAATAATTATGCCAGCGGACAAAATACTTTCCTTGGTAGAGCTTTCAGATGGTCGCCTCATTTTAAAGGTGCGCAATAAAAAAGGGGCGGGCGATTTTGCCGTAAAAATTTTTAATCCTTTTGCCACCAAAAGGGGACTGGTATTTATTCCAAAGCACGCCCATTTTGCGATAGATTTCTATGGTAAGCTTTGCGCTAATAAGGAGCTGGCTCGCGGGCTCTTCCGGGAGGTGCAGAAAGTCTATAGAGGAGAGAAATCAGCTAAAGAAGTCCTTGAAGAGTTACGAAAGAGCGAGCGTTTTCAAGCCTATCAAAGTTTGCCCGGGTATGACCCTGAATACATTCTCTATTGCCTTGAATTGATTTTTGAGCAAGAAGATGTAAATTATCCTCCGCCGAAGAGGGGCCGTGCACTGGCTTG
>CAZPWR010000265.1:0-2050 GCA_964590555.1 uncultured Anaerolineae bacterium
GCACGATGGTTACTCGTGTGCGGCGTACCTGTCAGTCCTTCCCGGCCGGCCGAAGTGGCTGCTCCACCCCCTCCAGCTGAGCCTATCATTGACGGCCCCCCCTTGCGGCAGCGGAGCGGCTTTATGGGCCTGTCTGTTAAATCGTTCAACATGATTTTGACTCCGCAACGTCTGATTCTGCTCCCCATTACAAAAGAGGAGATGAACGAAGCCGTTAAGACCGCCCGAGAACGAGCTCGCGCTGCCGGTAAAGGTCTACTTGAGCAATGGGAGGCCCAGATGGCTTGGATGCAGATTCTCTACGAGAGGTATCGGGCTACACCGGTAGAAGACTTGGCCAAGACCCCTGGCAGCACTGTAATCTGGAATCAAGAGGTTCGCTCCATTCGCTTGAAAGACGTTAAGGGAACGAAAAAGGAACCTCATTCCTACTCTACAATTGACATTGAAACCGGCCGTGGCACTTTCCATTTTGAAATGCTGACTATGAAGGCCGGGGAGGCCCGGAGGATTTTGCAACAGACCCTGGGTGATAAGGTCCGTTAAGGGGTGTCCAGAGAACGCAAGTCCTGGATTTGGGATTAGAGCGGGCGGAGGCTCTGTTAGCGGCGGCGGTTCCTCTTTAAAGTTTTGAGCAGCTCCTCCAGCGGCAGGGTGTTCACTACATCCTTAGGCTCGGCCCAGCCACGCCGTGCCATCGCTACACCGAATTCCAGGGAATCAAGCCCGTAGAGGTTGTGGGCATCGCTGTCTATGGCTAACCTTACACCCATCTCCACCGCTCTGCGGATGTAAACATCGTCCAAATCCAGCCTATCCGGAGTGCCGTTGACCTCCAAAATGGTGCCCGTTTCTTTGGCTACCCTCAACACTTCATCCATATCCACTGCGCTTTCTTCCCTCTGGCCCAATATCCGCCCTGAAGGGTGCCCTATTATATCCACGTAAGGGTTGCGCATCGCATTTATCACCCTGGCAGTAATGCGCTCCCTATCTTGCCTTAGCCCAGTGTGGATAGATGCGATGACCAAATCCAACGAAGCTAAGACCTCATCAGGATAATCCAGGGAGCCATCGGCCCTTATTTCCACCTCAGCGCCCTGGAGGAGCCTGAAATCGCTCCAGCGCCTGTTTAGCTCATCAATGATGGCCCTTTGCTCCCGCAATCTCTCAGGGGTAAGGCCCTTGGCTATCCCAAGGCCATGGCTGTGGTCGGATATCACCAGATACTGATAGCCGCGGCGACGGGCAGCCTCGGCAATCTCTTCAACCGTAGAGGCCCCATCGCTCCAGTTGGTGTGAACGTGGAGGTCGCCCTTTATGTCTCCAAGCTCCACCAGGCGCGGGAGCCTCTTTTCTCTGGCTGCTTCTATCTCGCCCCTGTTCTCCCGCAGTTCCGGCGGAATCCATTCCAGCCCTAAGGTGTGGTAAACGTCTTCCTCCTCTGGGCAAAGGATTTCCTCTTCCCCCCGCTTGAATCCATATTCGCTCAAGCTTAAGCCCATATCCAGAGCTAACCCTCTCAGGGCCACGTTGTGCTCTTTAGAACCGGTGAAGTATTGGAGCAGCGAGCCATACCTCTCGGGCGGTAAGACTCGCAGGTCTACTTGTAGGCCGCTGTGTAGGAAGACGGTGGATTTGGTAGGGCCCTTCATGGAGATTTCGGCTACTTGGGGCAAATGGGTGAAGGCTTCTATGACTTCCTCCGGCTGGTATGAAGAGGCCAAAAGGTCTATATCCCCTATAGTGGCTTTCATCCGGCGTAGGCTCCCAGCAGCGGTGACTTTCAATGCGTGAGGTGTTGCTTCTTTCAAAGCCTTGATTATCTCTTTGGCGACCGGCAAAGCCGTGGCCAAAGGGATGCGTTCGGAACGACGGTAGAAAGCTTCAATTCCTGCCAAAATCTTAGCCTCAGATTTAACTCCAAGGCCTGGCAATGTCCGGAGTTTGCCTTCCCTGGCGGCTCTTTCCAGTTCTTGGATGGAAGTTATCCCCAGCTTCTCCCAGACAAGCTTAGCGGTCTTTGGCCCAACTTCTGGCACTTGAAGGA
>CAZPWR010000266.1:0-2214 GCA_964590555.1 uncultured Anaerolineae bacterium
AAAAGGTCGCAGAACTTACTCGCAAAGCCTTGGAAGAAGGCTTTTCCCCTGAAGAAATACTCAACAAAGGCCTGATTGCAGGCATGGATAGGGTAGGCAAAGACTTTAGGGATGGTATCCTTTTCGTGCCTGAGGTGCTTATCGCTGCCCATGCTATGAAGGCAGGGATGCAGATACTTCGTCCCCTATTGACAGAATCTGCTATCTCTGGCCTCGGTACCTTCGTTATCGGCACTGTAAAAGGTGACCTCCACGACATCGGCAAGAACTTGGTGGCCATGATGATGGAAGGGGCAGGGTTCAAAGTGGTAGACCTTGGGGTTGATACCCCGCCGGAAAAGTTCATAGAGGCGATAAAAAACCACAAACCTCAGCTTTTGGGGATGTCGGCCCTCTTGACCACTACCATGGTGGAGATGAAGCGGGTGATTGAAGCCCTTAGGGAAGCCGGGCTGAGAGACAAGGTTAAAGTCATGGTGGGTGGAGCTCCAGTAACCCAGGAATACGCCGATGAAATCGGCGCTGATGGGTATGCTCCCAATGCTTCCTTGGCTGTGGAGAAAGCCAAAGAGCTTCTGGGGCTTAGATAACATTGGGGGTTATCGCCATGGTCATAGCGGTCATAGACGGGCTTGGTGGTGGGATTGGTGCCGAGATTGTGGCAAGGCTGCGGCAAGAATTGCCCTTGGAAGTGGAAATCATCGCCTTGGGCACTAACGCCATCGCCACCGAGAAGATGATGAAAGCTAAGGCTAACCGTGGAGCCACAGGGGAAAATGCCATCCGCATCTCAATCCGCGAAGCCGATTTCATAGTAGCACCGCTGAGCATTTTCATCCCTCATTCCATGATGGGTGAAGTGACCCCAGGAATAGCGGAAGCGGTGGCGCTGGCCCCAGGCTATAAGCTCGTTTTGCCCATAGCTCAACCCGGCTTTGAGATAATGGGCCTTGAGTGGAAGCCCATCTCCAAACAGATAAGCCAGGCGATTCAAATCATAAAGGAAAAAGTCGGGCTACCGTTGGAGTAAAATGGGTACATGAAGCAGCTTCTGAAACCTACATGGGCTAAGGTCCTATTGACTTTAGCCTTTTCCATCATGCCGATAATTACGTGGCTCAAAGGCTGGGATGGCACGCCTCCTAAACCGCCTTTATACGACCTATTAATGGCTCTGCCTTTGGACCGGAATGCGACTTTTCTTTGTTGGTTATACCTAATCTTCCCCCTGATTGTGGTAGGTGTTCTCCTCAGCGCAATGGGCATTAAAGTGTGGGCGGCTGGACTTTGGTTGCAAATCCTTGCCCACGGGGCCTACTTTTATCTCCTTGCCAGCCTGTTGACATTAAGTTTTAGCCGATATACGAAAAGGTTTCCCAAGTGGCTGTGGGCGGTTATTCTGCTGGCACCGGTCACTCTCCATCTTATTGGTACAATGACCTTAAACCCGCGCCCTCCTCTTGTTCCCTTTAGCCTGACCACTCTTGCCAAAGAAGTATGGTCGGCATTGCCTTTCTTGGTGGTCGGTTCGCTCTACGTGTATCTCCTATTCTGCCTTGGCTTTTTCGTTTATGACACAGGGAGCGCTTGGAGAAAGGGTTTGATAAAAACCAAGCATTTAGTCACTTCCTTGGTGGTAAGCATCCCCTCTCTGGGCTGTCTGCTCCTGAGCATAAGCATGGTTATAGTGCCGATCTTCATTCTTTTGCTATTCATGCTGGTGATGATGCATCCACTCACGGACCGCGAGCTAATTAACCACGAGTTCACCCCTAATTTGCCGGGCTTCTCGGATATCAAAGTCTTACAACGAGAAGAGCACAGCAGGGGTTTTACGAAAGTCTTGACCCTCACAGCGAGCATTGACGGCTACCCCGATAAAGTCATCTGCCAAGGGGTAATCTATTACAGGCATGGAGACCCATCCTACTTAGCCACAAAGTGGGCGGACAAAACCTGCGAAGAGCAGTACTTTTTGGTCCGAAGGGCTCAGTACATGCTAAACCTGCACTCTGCAGAATACCCACTAAAAGAGCGAGACCACATCTTGGCGCACCTTTTAGCTGCCTGGATCAAGAAGGATAAGATAAAGCTATCCGATATCCAGCATCCGGAAATGCGTGCCTTTGTTGCCCGCTTATTGGGACCGGAAGGACAATAAGCGAGCGGAGAGTAAGGAAATCGTAAGGGAAACGTAAGGATTGCGTCAAGCAA
>CAZPWR010000267.1:0-7021 GCA_964590555.1 uncultured Anaerolineae bacterium
GGGGAAAACTACAACGGGGTCTTCTCCGCCAATGAGTTCCTCACCAGGGTCAACCTTATGAGAGCCTACCGCTTCCCCGAATACGATACACCGGTTATGGTGGGGAAGAAGGTGGCGGTGGTAGGGGCAGGGAACGTAGCAATGGATGCTTCACGCTCGGCCTTGCGCCTTGGCGCCGAAGAGGTCATCATTGTTTACCGACGCTCCCGAGAAGAGATGCCCGCCAGAGCCGAGGAAATAGAAAACGCCGAGGCTGAAGGGATTGAGTTCATGCTCCTCACCAACCCAGTAGAAATCCTGGCCGATAGCAACGGCTGGGTCAAGGGGATGCGCTGCATCCGGATGGAGCTTGGTGAACCCGATGAATCCGGCCGGCGTCGCCCAATCCCTGTCCCCGGTTCGGAGTTTGAGATAGAAGTGGACATGGTGATAATGGCCCTGGGCACAAGGCCTAACCCATTGGTCTTCACCAATGCTGATAAGCTGGAAAGGACTAAACATGGCACCGTAGTGGCTGATCCGGTTACAGGCAAGACCACAATGCCCAGGGTCTGGGCCGGAGGAGATGTAGTTACAGGGGCTGCCACAGTCATAAGCGCCATGGGAGCTGGCAAGCGCGCCGCAGCCGATATCCATCAATACCTTATGTCTAATGAAACCGGCTGGCCCCAGATAAAAGCCGGATAGATGGTCAAAAAAGAAAGCCTAAACCGAACCCTGCAGGTGGCCGGCCTTTTCCTCAAGCTTGGCTCAATAGGCTTCGGGGGGACGGCGGCTAACATCGCTCTTATGGAGGAAGAGGCAGTTACAAAGCGAGGCTGGCTCAACCGTGAGTATTTCCTTGATTTGCTCTCGGTTACCAACCTTATCCCAGGCCCTAATGCCGTGGAGATGGCTTGTTTCATAGGGCGAGCGAGGGCAGGTTGGGCTGGGCTTGTGGCCGGAGGGATGTGCTTCATCCTTCCGGCTTTTTTGTTCACCCTCGGCCTCGCTTGGTTGTACAAACGCTTCGGGGATTTGCCCCAAATTGCAGTCTTCTTCTACGGAGTAACCCCGGCTGTGATGGCTGTAATTTTGGCCGCTACATATAGGCTCAGCCAATCGGCTATAAAGGATTGGAAGGCAGCTATTCTGGCTGCACTTTGCCTCATTGCCTCCCTTTTCGGACTCAATGAGCTCTTAATCCTATTTGCTTCCGGCTTAGCAGGCCTTCTTCTCTACGAATTGCCCTCCGCCTTCTTTCTGCCAGCTATTGCCTTCATCTTTTGGAGCCATGCTTCCTGGGATAGGCTCATCAAATTGGCGCTGTTTTCCCTGAAAACTGGCTCCTTCCTCTTCGGCAGCGGCATGCTCCTTTATGCTTTCATTCAAAGGGATGTAGTAGTGCGCTACGGTTGGCTGAGCCATAAGCAGCTTATTGATGCCATAGCTGTTGGCCAAATTACGCCCGGACCTGTCCTTTCTTCGCTCACCTTCATCGGTTACCTGATCGGGGATTTACCGGGAGCCTTGGTTGCTACAATTGGGGTTTTCCTGCCCAGTTTCTTGATAGTAGCCTTATTGGGTCCATGGGTGGAACGCGTACGCAGTTCAGCCCTGGTCAACGCCTTCCTTAAAGGAGTGAATGCGGCTGTGGTTTCCCTACTGGTTTCCGTAGCCTTTTCCCTTCTCCCCCAAGCTGTTAAGGATTGGTGGTCGGTGGTAATATTGGCCTTGGGGCTTATAGCCCTCTTTCGGTTCAAAGTTGATGCCTTCTGGGTTGTGGTAGGAGGCGGGATTCTGGGGATAATGCGGCATTGGTTTTAGCTCGCCCACAGCTTCCGATTGCGCAAACGGCAATGCCTATGAGCAGAGAGACCAGGGAAAGGATTTGGGACCAGAAGCGCAAAGGAGTATCTTCAAAGCGCAGAAGGATTCGGTGTTGGCCCTTTGGAACATCCAAGGCTATAAGGCCATACTTCCCCTCAGGGCGAATTGGAACAGGCTTGCCGTCAACGTAAGCCTGCCAGCCTGGGTAGTAGTAGGTGTAAAAGAGGAGTGTTACTTCTTCGTCCGCTCGCACTTCTACCTCTTCCGAACGTCCCCCATGCCTAAGTGGGATAACCTCCCCCCGGCCCCTTATGATTTCGGCTTTGCGAAGGGGCTCCCCTTTAAGGTATTGCTCTATCAATGGCGATTCACTCGGGAATTCTTTGGTCCAAGCTGTCATGCCCCGCATGTCGGGGTAATCAAGCTCAAAATCTATAACAGCTACAGGCTCTTCCATCCGGCGGGGAACTTCGGTATGCTGGGGCAAAGTGTAGTCAAAGCTTGCAACCAAGGCCAGCAATAGGAGGACCCACTTTCCCTCACCGAGCACTTCCCCAAGCAGCCCTGCCAATATGGAAAGCGAAAGCACCACCAAGGCAAGGAAACGCCACGGGAATTGCACTAAGGGTAGAAGCGGGACTTTCTCCCAAACCAGAGCAGAAGCAGGGAGAGTCAGGAGGAAAGAAACCATTGCTACGGCGGCCCAAAAAAGTAGCCTACCTCGCCATTCCCCCTTTTTCCATCCCCACACCAAAGCTCCCACCCCACTGCCCAGTAGGATTATGCCAACTTGAAGTGGCATCCCATCTTCAGGGCCAGCCACGGCGTAACCGTATCCCCAGTCGGGGGCAAAGAGCTGGAAAAGGTAGACGAATTGCTCCCTAAAGTTGTATTTCGCCATCATCCACTGTTCTTGGACTATGAAGCTCCTTTCGGCCAGGGCTGGGACCCAATAAGCAGCACTGAGGCCAAGGGATAGAAGTCCAGCCAAGAAAGAGGGGATTAAAGCTTGAACCCTTTTGCCCCGCAGGGCTTCGTAGAGCACAAACGCAACCAAAATCGGAAGGAACATGAGAGCTGTTATCTGGTGGGCGAGGATAATGGCTCCCAGGGAAAATCCAGCAGCAGCCAAAGTCCTCGGGCGAGGTCTTTCCAGAAGGTAAAAGAAAGCCAGGAGGCAAAGGGGCATCAGGGAAAAAGCCATAAATTCGGCCAGGGCGGCGCGGACGTAAACGTCCACAAGGTGATAGGGGGCATAGGTGAAGAGGAGGGAAGCCACCAGCCCAGCCCCTTCGCCCCAAAGCCTTTTGGCCAGAAGGTACATCCCAATAGCCCCAAGCCAGAAGCTTAAGAGGAAAGCCAACTTCACCGACCAGGTTACACTTAACCCTGCCAAGTGGAAGGCTTCGGCGACAAAGTAAGCCAAAGGGGCATAGAAGACGAAGAGCGGGTAACCGTAGCCAACGGCCTGATCTATAGCCCAGCGAGGGTACCATGCCCCATCTCTTATGGCCTGGTCAAATTCCACCAGGAAAAAGAGGGTATGGCGGGCATCGTGGGCTTTGAGGAAGTAGCCAGGAGCCAAAAGAGGGCACCAAGCAAAGGAGGTGAGAAGAAGGACCAAGGCTATGTTACGCATCGGCCACCCCTTCTTAACCAAGCCCTACCAAGCCAGATTCCGGCGATGAAGGCCAGGCTCGCCCAGGTTACAGCGCAAGCCAGCCTCCTTACAGGGGTATCTTCAAACCTAACCAGGACGTAATGCAAACCTTGCGGGACTGAAACTGTCACTCTACCCAGAGGGCCGTCTTCCGGCGCAACGGGTAGCTTGCT
Source organism: uncultured Anaerolineae bacterium (assembly GCA_964590555.1). Classification (GTDB taxonomy): domain Bacteria; phylum Chloroflexota; class Anaerolineae; order SpSt-600; family SpSt-600; genus SpSt-600. The sequence continues at coordinate 3,643 of CAZPWR010000267.1, forward strand.
CACTACGCGGTATTTATCGTCTTCCTTCTCCAAAAGGTAAGCGTTCCAACCGGGATAGTAGAAGAGGTTCAGAGTAACAGTGAGTGTCTCCCTCTCAGTCAGATAGCCGAAGAGTTCGGAAGCAGTGTGCCATTCCAGGGTTGAAATCTGCGTATCAGGAGGGATGGAGCCATAGTCTATGCGTGTTTTGACTTCAATCCCAGCTATGTGGAGGTCAGCAAGAGGCGACCAGGACGGTATCTCCTTGACCCAAGCGGTGCAGCCGGTCATCTCGTTGGAAGTTCGCTGGAAGCGCATGAGGCCAGCCAAGGATACGCCTCCCTCCGGAGGCTTCCCCGGCTCGGCTTTTATGTAAGGGTAACTTCCGGCCAGAACCAGTAAGCCAAAGAGCAAGGGCAAGACAGGTTTATCCCGCACTTCCGCCAGGACCAGGGAGGAAAGGAAGGCCATGGAAAAAACCGGGATTAGAAGCCACCGCCACGGGAACTGGGCGAACCGGACAAAGGCTACCCTCTCCCACAAAGGCATGGAAGCTTGAAGGGTAAGGAAAACGGTTAGGACTGTTATAGCCAGGAAGAAGAAAGCCTGAGCCTTGATTTTACCCCTCAGCCGTGGGAGAGCTGCAAGCGAAAGGACCGCCAAGCCGAAAGGCACAATCCCCAGCTGAAAGCCAAGCTTGTCATCGGGCCCAGCCTCGCTTATCCCAAACCCCCACCGAGGGGAGAAAAGCTGGAAGAAGTAGACAAAATGGTCCCAATACCGGTAATACCCACCCATCCATTGGTCAGTCCGAACGAATTTAAATTCAGTGAGGGCGGGAAGCCAGAAGAAAGCGCTCAGCGCAAGCCCCAAAAGCAGGCCGAAGGAAGGAGTAATAACGGCGTGTAGGAATTCCCCAAAGGCCATCAGGCCATATAAAGGCGAGAATTTTTCCTGAGGTAGATTTTCGGAGGCCTTCAAGCCTGCCAATAGGAGAAGGTAAACGGCCAAAAACGGGGTTACTACCAAAGCCACCAAGTTGCTGGTGACCATGAGCAAAGCATAAGCGAAGGCTGTGCCGGCTACAGCGTTCCACCGCGGCCTTTCCACGCTCTCGTAAACCCCCCAGAAAACCAGAGGGATGAAAGCCAATGACACCGCTTCAGCCAAAGCTGCTCGGACGTAAATGTCAAAAATGTGGTAAGGGGCATACAGGTAAACCATTGCTCCCAAGAAAGCAGCCCCAGAACCAACCACTCTCCTCAGGAACAAGAACATAGCCAAGCCGGAAGCAAGGATGGAAAGGCCGAAAACAATTTTGACCGAGCTCGGGATATCAAACCCCAGAAGGTGGAAAATTTCCCCTAAGTAAGAGGGGAGGGGGCCGTAAATGTTGAAGAAAGGGTAATCGTAGCCGAAGGCAAAGTCTGGCGACCACCTTGGGTACAGGATGCCATCTTTTATAGAGCGGTCCAGCTCAAAAATGAAGAAGACGTTGTGGCGGGCATCGTGGGCATTCCAGAAATAGCTGGGCATGAAAAGAGGGCCCATGAGGGGTATTGAGAACAAAATGGTTAGGAGAAGGTAAATGTCAAGGCTTCGGCGCATTTCTCCTCGCCCAGAGCCAAAGTATTACCAGCCCCAATAGAGTAGCCAGAGTCCCGATCAATCCCCCTTCGGGGCCAAAATTTCCCCCTGAAAGGGTCGGAGCCCTGGAACTTATCTCCAAAGCGATGATGCTTGGGAGTCTCACCCCGCTCACAGGAAAGCCGAAAACAGGCCCCTGGAAGTAGTTCCAGGAGAAATGCAAAGCTATGGGAAGCCAGAGATTTCGGGTCAAAAGGTAAGCCACGGCGAAAAGCAAGCCAGCTAAGGCTATGTTGAGGAAAGCAAGCCAGGAAAAATGGGGATTGAGGAGGTGAAAGGAAGAGAAGACCAAAGAGGAAATGCCGACCGCCCACCAGGTTCCGAAGGCTTCTTCCAAGTTCTGGAGGAAATACCCCCGGAAAGCTATTTCTTCATTTAGGGCGGCAGGAAGAAGGAAAATGAAGGTCAGGAAAAGAACTTTACTGGCTTGGAGGAGAGGGAAAAGTTGGCCTACCTTCGCCCACCCAGCCAGAATATTGGCGGCGAACGCTAAAGCCATCAAGAAGAACCCCAGGACAAACCCCAGGCCTACTTCCTTTAACCAGCCTTCCCTCACCTCAAATCCGAGGCTTCGGAAACTTTTGCCATCCAATAAGCGCCTGAAGAGGAACACCAGCAAGCAAACGCCGGCTGTGCTCGCCAGTTCTATACCAATGAAATAAGGAGATGCAATCTGATAACTGGGAGGGCGGCCGCTTAGAAGGAGGAAAGCTAAGGCAAAAATTGCTCCTGTAAAAACAGAGGCCATAAAGTAAAAGGGGATGAATAGGAAAGCTCTCCATGCAGGGTGAAGTTTGCCATCTTTGAGTAAAACCTTCCGCCAACTCATGTCTTCTTTTTCTCCAGCAATTCTTGATAAAATTCCAGGACCCTGCGTGCCATTTCCTCCACCGAGAAAGAGCGAGCATAGGAGCGAGCCCTTTCTCCCATTTGCCGACGAATTGCCTCCTCCTCAAGCAGAAACTTTATCGCCTTAGCCAGAGCATCCGAATCGCACGGCGGAACAACTAAGCCTGTCTCCCCATCCCGGTTCACCCAAGAAGTCCCAGTCCCAAGCTCAGTGGAGATTACAGGTTTACCAGCGGCCATGGCCTCAATCAGAACAGTACCGAAGGCTTCGCTCCGATGGGAGGCAGGAAGGACGAATAAATCGCAAGCTTGGTAGAAAGCGGGCAGCTTCTCATCCTCCACTTCCCCGAAGAAGAAGACCTTACCATCAAGCCCCATTTCCGAAGCAAGCTTTCTCCAAGCTGCCTCCATTGGCCCGGACCCTACGATGAGAAGGGTAGCTTGAATGTTTCTCATGGCCTCCAAAAGGTAGGGGATGCCTTTGTAGTAGCGCAGTTTGCCTACGAATAGGATTAAGGGAGAGCCATAGCGCTGTCGGATAGCTTCTACTTCTTCCATTTGAACCGAAGCGAAGCGCTCCACCTCTACCCCAAGCGGGATTACAGTGCATTTATCTCTGAAAAGCCTCAAGTAAGGGGAGGAATCCAAATACCGAGGGCTTGTGGCAATAATGCCATCAACCTTGCTGAGGATGCGGAGGAGCAGAGGATGGTAGAAAGTGAGGATTAGCTTCTGGCGCACTACATCGCTGTGGTAGGTCAGAACTGTAACCTCCCCTCGGCCGAAAAGAAAATTGGCCACCTCGCCAGGGGGGTAGGGGAAGTGGAGATGCACAACGTGGGCCGGGATTTTCCCTATCAAGCGGAAGAAGGAAAAGCTTAGGGGGGTGGAAGCTAATTGGGGA
>CAZPWR010000268.1:0-11455 GCA_964590555.1 uncultured Anaerolineae bacterium
GCTTCAGCCAAGGAGCAAAGGACGTCCAACTGGGCCAATATCCGGCCTGCTTGCTGGAGGCGGTCTATCTTTGAGGCCACTTCCCTGCGCAGCCGGACAAAAAGCTCATACTCTAATTCCTTGGCCTTGTCCTGAGCAGCCAAGATTTCACTTTCTTTTGCCTTAAGTTCAGGGGTGATGAAGCGCTCGGCTCCGGAGATGGTGGCCTTGCGTTCGTAGTGAGGGGGGACAAGGTGGAGGTAGCTTCTTGTAACTTCAATGAAGAAACCGAAGACTTCGTTGTAGCGTATCCGCAGGTTTTTGATTCCGGTCCTTTCCCTTTCCTTGGCCTCATATTCCGCCAGCCATGCCTTGCCCGAGGCCACTTCCCGACGCAAGGAATCCAGCTCCTTGCTGTATCCGGGGCGGATTAATCCCCCTTCCCTGACCAGAATCGGCGGGTTGTCCACCAGGGCACTGCGGATTAGGTTCGCTACATCCTGAAGTGGGTCAAGGGCTTGGTTCAATTCCTGAAGGAGTGAGGCTTGGGCTTTTCCCAGCACTTCCTTTATCGGAGGTATCCTCTCCAGGGAGCGCCTCAGGGCTACCAAGTCACGGGCATTAGCGCTTCCGAACCCAACCCTGCCCACAAGCCTTTCCACATCGTATAGGCCATCCAAAAGGGTCCGCAAGTCGGAACGGAGGAAGTGGTCCTGGACCAGGTTTTCCACGGCTTCAAGCCTTGCCCTTATGGCTTCGGGGTCAAGTAGGGGCCTGGTTATCCAGCGCTTGAGGAGCCTTGCCCCCATGGCTGTGCAGGTGTGGTCAAGGACCCAGAAGAGGGAACCGCGGGTTTCGCCTTCCCGCAGGGTCTTCAAAAGCTCCAAGTTGCGGCAGGTGACGGCATCCAGGTTCATGTAAGCTGAAAGGTTGTAGACTTTTATGGCTCTGATGTGCTCCAGGTCCGAAAGCTGGTTCTCCTTGAGGTAGCAGAGCAAAGCGCCGGCCGCTCTCAGGGCCAAAGGCAAAGCTTCCAGCTCCTTGGGGATTGAGGGGAGGTGGGAAAGGAGAACTTCCTTCGCTGAAAGGAAGGAGAAAGCTCGGTCCTCCTGAGGGGAAAGGCGAGCTTTACGGATGCCCGTAAGGCGCGAGGTAAAGGATTCATCGGAGGCGAGGGAGGACGGTAGGACGTATTCGCTTGGGCGGAGGCGTTCCAGCTCCTCAAGGAGTGAATCCAGCGCATTGGCCCCTTCCACCTGCGTGGCTGAAAAGTCCCCAGTGGATAGCTCCATCACGGCCAAGCCGTAGCCCCCATCCTCCCGGACTATGGCTGCCAGGAAGTTTTCCTCCTTATCGGGAAGAAGCCCTTCTTCTACTACAGTCCCTGGGGTTATGACCCGGACGATTTCCCTTTTCACCAGGCGTTTTCCCTTGCCTGGCTCCTCCATCTGCTCGGCTATGGCGATTTTGTAGCCCTTCTCAATGAGCTTGCCGATGTAGGTGGTAAGCTGGTGGTAGGGGACACCGCACATCGGAAGCTTGACTGTTTTGGAGAAGCGGCGAGAGGTTAGGACGAGTTCAAGCTCTCGGGAGGCGATTTTGGCATCTTCGTCAAACATCTCGTAGAAGTCGCCCAAGCGGAAGAGGAGGATGGCATCGGAGTAGGCAGCTTTGAGCTGGCGGTATTGCTTTAGCATTGGGGTAAGGTTTTCCTTCATGACCCTACTCTGCGCAGTATCTCCTCGGCCACCACGAGGCCCGAAGCAGAAGCTTGCACCAGGCCCCTCGTCACTCCGGCCCCATCCCCAGCAGCAAAGAGGTTCTTGACCTCGGTCTCAAGGGAGGAGGTGAGCTTGAGGCGCGAGGAGTAGAATTTGACCTCCACCCCGTAGAGGAGGGTGTGGGGGGAGTAGACGCCTGGGACAAGTTCATCCATAGCTTTGAGCATTTCCAGGATGTCCACAAGGTAGCGGTAGGGCAAGACAAGGCCCAAATCGCCTGGGGTAGCGTCTTTGAGGGTTGGGGTGACTATGCTTCGGCAGAGCCTTTCGGGGGTTGAACGCCGACCTTGCTCAAGGTCACCAAGGCGCTGGACTATAACTCCTCCACCAAGGAGGTTGGCCAATCGGGCTATGGATTTTCCGTAAGCTATCGGGTCTTTGAATGGCTCGGTGAAGCGCTTGCTCACCAGGATGGCAAAGTTGGTGTTAAGGGTTTTGCGGTTAGCATAGCTGTGGCCGTTCACCGTTATTACATCTCCAACGTGCTCTAAAACTACTTCCCCGTACGGGTTCATGCAGAAGGTTCGGACTTTATCGTCAAAGGCTCTGGAGGTGTATAGGAGTTTGCTTTCGTAGAGGACGCTTGTTAGGGGCTCCATGACCACTGCCGGCACTTCCACCCTCACCCCGATATCCACGGGGTTGCGGTCAAGGGAGAGGTTTAGGTCCTTTGCGACTTGCGTTAGCCAAGAAGCTCCTTCCCTTCCCGGAGCTATAACCACGAAGGCAGCCTCAATCCTTTCGCCTTTTTCGGTCTCCACCCCCTTCACAGTGGAGTTTTCCGCCAGGATGCGAGCTACGGGGGTCTTCATCCTTATCTCAACCCCTCGGGATAGGAGTTCTTTCTGCAGGTTGCGCAGGACCTTGCGGCAGTTCTCGGTGCCGATGTGGCGGACGGGCATGGCTAAAAGCTTGAGGCCAGCCTTGGCTGCCTTCTTCTGGAGGCGCTCCACCTCATCCATGTCCGTACCAAACACAGGGCTTTCGGCTCCGAAATCGGAGTAAATCTTGTCCACTTCCCCGATTACGGCCTGGAGCTTTTCCCTGCCCAGGTAATCCCCCAAGTTCCCTCCGACCTCAGGGGATAGGGTTAGTTTTCCGTCGCTGAAGGCGCCTGCCCCGCCCCAGCCCGAGAGGACATGACAAGGGTTGCATTGGATGCATTTCCCCCCTGGGCGCTGGGCGGGGCAGTGCCTCTTTTCCAGCTCATGGCCCTTATCCAAAAGGAGGATTCGCAGCGATGGATTCTCCTGGCTGAGTTTAAGTGCCGTGAAGATTCCGGTAGGCCCTGCGCCTATTATCGCTACATCAAAGCGTTCGCTCATTTCACCCCCTCTTCAATCATCCTCCGGACATCAGCTTCGGTTATCATGGGGATGCCGAGCTCGCGAGCGCGGTTGTATTTGGTGGCTCCGGGTGCTTCGCCCACTATGAGGTAATTGGTCTTGCGGGTTACGGAATCGGCTACTTTGCCTCCGTAGCGTTCAATCAGGGCAGCAAATTCTTCCCTCGGGACTGAGAGGGTGCCAGTTATCACGAACGTAAGGCCAGCCAGAGGCTTCGGCCCTTCCTCAACCTTTACTTCTTCTTCCGCCAACCGCACACCAGCCCGGCGGAGCTTCTCTATGATTTCGCGGTGGCGAGGCCTGGAGAAGAAATCCACCACGCTCCGAGCTATCCTCGGCCCAATCCCCTCAATCTGCATGAGCTCTTCCTCGGTTGCGGCCATGAGTTTGTCAATGGAGCGGTAGTGCTTGGCCAAAGTTTGGGCTACTATCTCCCCTACATCCCTTATCCCCAAGGCTGTAAGGACCCGCCAGAAGGGCCTCTGTTTGGAGGCTTCTATGGCTTTGAGGAGGTTGGATACCTTCTTTTCGGCAAAGCCTTCCAACCTTAAAAGTTGCTCAGGCTTTAAGTAGTAGAGGTCTGCCACGTCTTTGACCAACCCTTCTTTCACCAGAAGCTCCGCCACCTTCTCCCCGAGCCCTTCAATGTCCATAGCCCCCTTTGAGGCCCAGTATTCAACTCGGCGCACGAGCTGAGCCGGGCAAGCGGCGTTCACGCAGTAGTAGTCAACCTCATTTTCGGGCTTGACCACTGGCTCCCCGCATACGGGGCAATTCTTGGGCATGTAGAAGATGCGCTCCTGGCCAGTGCGAAGCTCCTTTACCGGCCCTACTACCTGTGGTATCACCTCCCCCGCTCTCCTTACGATTACCGTATCGCCTATGCGGATGTCCTTGCGGTGGATGTCTTCCTCATTGTGGAGGGCAGCTTGCTTGACTATAACCCCACCCACGTGGACTGGCTCCAATATAGCCACCGGGTTCAGGGAGCCAGTGCGCCCTACGTTTATCACGATGTCCAGGAGCTTAGTTGTGGCTTCGCGGCCTGGGAACTTGTAAGCTATGGCCCCTCTGGGAGCGTTCCCCACAACCCCAAGGGCTTCTTGAATTGCTAAATCGTTTATCTTGACCACAACCCCGTCCACTTCGTAATCCAGGGCATCTCGCTTCTTCATAAGCTCTTTGGAGAGAACGAGAACCTCTTCAAAGCTTTTGGCCAGCCGGTTTTCGGGGTTGACGGGGAAGCCGAGGGATTTGAGGTATTCAAGGGCTTCCCATTGGGTCTTTATGGGCTTACCGCCCTCAAGCTCAACTATGGCGTAGGTGAATATGCTGAGAGGCCTCTGGGCCGTTATGGATGGATCAAGCTGGCGGATGGAGCCGGCAGCAGCGTTGCGTGGGTTAGCGAAAGTCCTCTGCCCAAGCTCAGCCTGACGGCGGTTGAACTCCTCAAAGGCACTTATCGGCATGTAAGCTTCCCCTCGGACGACGATGCGCTTCGGTGGTTCGCCATCAGGAACGACAGGGATGCGCAGGGGGACAGCTTTTATGGTCTTCAGGTTAGCTGTCACGTCTTCACCTACGAAGCCATCGCCTCTGGTAGCGCCTTTCACGTAGACCCCGTTTTCATAGGTCAAGACCACTGTAAGGCCATCTATCTTGGGTTCTACGGTGAACTCCAAGTCTTCAGGCTTGACCCCTTCGGGTAAGAGTTTGGAGATTCGCCTGAACCATGCCCACATCTCTTCATCGTTGAATGCATCCTGCAGGCTGAGCATGGGCTTAGGGTGCTTAACTTCGGCGAATCCTTCTGCTGGCTGGCCTCCTACTCTCTGGGTTGGGGAATCGGGGGTGATGAATTCAGGGTAAAGCTCCTCAAGCCTCCTCAGCTCCCTCATGAGGGCATCGTATTCGGCATCGCTTATCTCCGGGGCATCAAGGACGTAGTAAAGGTAGTTGTGGTAGTGAATTAACTTGCGCAGCTCCTCAATCCTCTTCTTCGCCTCTTCTCTTCCAATCTCCGCCATAGTCCCACCTCCTTCTCAAAGCTCAAGCTATTCACACCTCGCCCTGAGGGATACCGGCCTTCGTTGACTTTTTGAGTGCTAACTTGGGCCGGCCAAAAGCCCAAAGACCCCTGGGCAAAAGCACCTTAAGCGCGGCTTTTACTCTCACCGTTTAAAATTTATACTGCATCCTGGTTCTCTTGGCAAATAAAAAAGCCTGGCCGTAAACGACCAGGCTCAGGCAAAGTAAGGACTTCCTCAGGCTAAAACTCTATCCCTTTACGGGCAAGGATTCCTTCGCGGTAGGGGTGCTTCACCTCCTTCATCTCAGTTACCAGGTGAGCTCGCCGGATGATTTCGGGGTGAGCGTTTCGGCCAGTAAGGACAAGCTCCACCCCTTCCGGCTTCTCCTCCAGCAATGCTAACACTTCCTCCAAAGTTATCAGGCCGAAATCCAAAGCCACGTTTATCTCATCCAGGATTACGATGTCGTAATCGCCCGAAAGAATGGCCCGGCGGGCTTCCTCCAAAGCTTCCCTGGCCATCCGAATATCATCAGGGGATGGGTTGTTACGGTCCACAAAGTGGGGGCCTCCGAACTGGCGTATGGTTACCCCAGGGAGAAATTTCACTGCTTTGAGTTCACCGTAGTTAGGCCAGCCTTTCATGAATTGGATTATATAAACTCTGAGGCCGTGGCCGGCTGCTCTTAGGGCCAGGCCTAAAGCCGCAGTCGTTTTACCCTTCCCATCTCCGGTGTAAACTTGTATCAGGCCCTTCTTTAGGCTCATTTGATTTTGACCTCCATCTCAAGTGGAATGAGCTCAAACCAAGTGTTCCCAGGCTTGAAGGGGAATATGTTCCCCCCGTAGTCCAGTATTGTGAGAGGGTCGGGGCGGGATGGCCTGCTCCATATTGCATCGTATACTCTTCCATCCCGGCAGACTTGAGCTTTGCCCTGGCCCCAAAGCTGTATCTGGATTGACCTTGACCCAAGCTCGTCCTCAATTATAAGGGTTTCCACGTGGTGGACGTAGATTATGACCACGTTCTTCACTTCAATTTGTTCCCCGGTTAAAGCATCCCGATGGGGTTCCCCTGCAAGGAAGCGCAAGTAAGCACCCTTTTGCGGGTCATACTTGTAGAGGACATCGGAGTATTGGCGGTGGTAGGGGATGTAGATTTCATTGGCTGGTAGGCCGCCGGGTGGGGGGTCCTGGGCAAAGACCATGTGTTTGATTTCAACCTTTTGGTTTATCCCTTTCTTGTTTGCCACCTCCCACAGGGTAGCGGTATCGGTAAAGAGAGTATGCTCAAAAGCCTTCCCTGGCTCCTTAATTCGGTAGAACCCTGGGTCCCCTCGCCATTCGGACAAAGTGTACTGGACGAAATCGGACTTATCCAGCATTCTGGTCACTTCACCCGAAGCGCCAGAGTAAGCAAATATAGCGTGGTAAAAGAGAGGGATTTCCAGGTCTATAAGTCTGGCGCTCCTTACCGAGCCTATGCGTTTAACGTCCTTGCAGAGGAAGATAGCGGTAAAGCGGGTTATGCCTCCCTCGGCCAAGTGTTCAAAGACGATATCGGCGAAGGATAAACCTGATTGAGGTCTTACTTCTGGGGAGTTGGAGATTTTAACAGCCAAAGGCCTGCGGTTGATTTTCTCCGGGCTATCCACAGGCTCGCCGGGGAGGGGGCAAAGGTTAACGATAGGGGGAGGGGGGAAGGTAGGGGTTGGGTTTGCCAAAACCGTCGCAGTTGAAGGGTTTACAGGCTTTGGTGTTGGGGTGAGGGTAGGTTTAGGGGTTTTGGTGGGGGTTGGGGTTGGCTTAGCTCCTAAAGAGGCGCAAGAAGTCAAAAGTAAAACTAAAACGAGAAAGCCTGCCAGCCTTTTCATTCCTTTTTCCTCCCTTGCCCTTTTAAGCGGGCTTCAAAAGGTGCTTAGAAACCCCTTAAAGCCCCAGCGCTGCTGCCGGGGGTGCGACGAAAGCTGAGTGTATTATAAAAATCAGCTGCACTTATGGCAAGAAGACAAGGCAAGACCTACAGCTTTGTGGCAAAAGGTTGCAATAGCGGAACGTAAAAAGGCTTCTTAAGAATTCTTCCTACGTTCTGGGTCTTTCAGCAGCTGGATGCGCTTGGTAGGCAAGCTTTTGCTTTTACTCATAGCAATTTCAAAAAATCATCCACATCCAACCGCGCTTGCTTCAAAATATGCGCTGGGGAAGAGCCTTTATGGGTAGGTTGATCCGGAGTTTAAGAATGAGTTTTCCAGTGTTCCACGGAGAGCTTTCAAGTATGTTAGTTGCTCTTTTTGGCCGGGTTCTATCCAAGACCACTCACCCCAATCATTCCAAGTATCTATTTTTAACATTGGATGACGTTTGTCTATATATTTAATGGCTATTTCTAGTCTTTTTGAGAACTCTTCAACATCTCTCGGTAAAGGTATCTGGGGTTCGCCCCACGAATACGAGTGGTCGAAACCTGGTGTTACGGTAAGTATGAAGTCCTTACCCCACTTTTTAGTAAAATTTCTCCAAACTGGTAGGTGCCTCTCATAGTAGGATAGGTAGTTCTCCACATACTCCTTTGTATCTAGACCTACTCTGTGAAACCCTATCCAGCCTGTAAACGCATCGACAACCCCTAATCCAGCACCGCGATAGTTTTGTAGAAGAAATTGGACATACTCATCTGACGGAAGAGTAGGAATACGCGGTATCCACTCAGCAATTATATAGGCCTCCTTACCCGTCCTTTCCTCAACCAGTTTTTTAACAGCCCGATATGTATTTTCTTGATTAAAAAAAGCTCCTTCATCCCATATATATAACACCGGCTTTCCATCTATCTTTAGATAATATGGGTGATTTAATATATCTTCTCTCATCAGCTCATCAACGAATTCAAGAAATACTTGATTATTTTTAGGGATATTTAAGTCAATTGCCCACTCTGGAATTTTCTCCCCAAATTTTCCATATATGAAATCGTTTTTTGATGGCCCTACAAGCCAAGCAACGTAGATCTGGTTTAAAGAAATTAGCTTATCAGCAATTGTAAGAACTTTTCTCTTCAATGCAGGTGAAGCAGACCACCAATGATTTTGAGAATCTAGGATAAATATGTTACCACCATGTCCGGTAAACCAGTCTACATGCTTTTTTATTACAATATCATTTGGAAGGTTATATCTACCCAATAGAGGGTCATCGTGTTTTTTGGGAATGTTGCTCATATCAAAAGGCACATAAATGGCCATCACTTCAATCCCATTATCGTGGAGGACTTTTCCCAAATTCTCATGCTCCCTTATATAAGGCGTTTTCATTTCTACCATACTTTCATTTCCAGCAGAGTCTCTAACCAATACACGTATTTTATATTCTTTTCCACCAACAATATCTTGTATTGGTACAACAAAATTTTCCACCAACTCATCAAATTCTCCGTCTCCTGGTTTTACAACAAAAACCCTTTCTTCCTCAGGGGGAAAGACTTTTGGATAATCTTCAGGTCTCATTCCATACTGTTTAATCATGTAGCTATAGTCTTCTGGAATAAAATGAACCTCAGCAGAAGATATTGGAGTTTCACCATCCCTGGCAGTAAAATTTACCTCTATAGCGTAAACCTTATCCAGACGCTCTTCGGTAGGTCTGAAAGATAAATTCTCTATCCTAGGCGGGGTTGGTTTAACAAACTTATCATTAAACAAACTCTTTTCATTATCATCAACTTCCTCATCTTGAAGAATTTGTGCTAACAATTGATTTACTTCTTCTGAAGCTCTTTTCTCTTGAGGTAAGCTAGCATATAAATCTACTAGGCCTTGAGAGTCGTTATCTAGCTTACCCTCCTTAAAGTATTTTAACGCTTCATTGGGAGGTACTTTTTGCAAAGCATAAGCCAGCAGAAAATTTGGTTTATACGGATCTGTACCATACTTTATTTCTTCAACATCAACTATCCCATCGCCATCTGAATCAATTTGAATTTGATGGGTAGATGTAGGTGGTTCTTCTTTTACTCTAGATGGGGGGTAGCATGCATTTCCCAATCCACACAATATAGAAGCTGCAAATACTACCACTGCAAGACCCAATATCCATTTATGCTTTCTATTTTTCCCCGTTAAAACCTTTGCACAATAAGAACGTTTTTCTTTATGCATAGACCCTTCCTTATGCTCGGATTTTGGCCAAAAGCCCTACCAAATTTCGGCAGCCTCGCTCACCCAAGCGAGACTGGCCCTTAGCCCCTCCGCACCGGCATAAATTGCTCGCTAATTACACTTTACCCAATTTTGCCAGAAATGGCAAAAATGACTCCACTGCAAAAGGGCTCTTTATCGCAGAAACCTCAGAGCACGTAGAGCAATATTTATGAAAACCTTTGCGCCCTTTGCGTTCTCCGCGGTTAGTTTTTGCAGTGGACTTAATTTTGAAAATGGACAGAAGGAGGAGCCTCGCCTATGGCCAATTTGGCTTATAGGATAAGCTCAGACCTTGTTCTATCTTGTGATCCAGAGACTGGTAACAATCTCTCAGTCCATTCAGGATGTTTTCTTGCCTCTATTTGGTTCATATGGTATATTTCTTGGTAAGCCAGGTCTGCCATAAGTGGGGCCCCTCCTTTTTGGTTTTCTCCCACAATCTTTTTAAGGGGGAAGCCCCACCTTTTGTCAAGATTGCTTCCATTACCTGGTAACGATCTCTTGGCGCAAGTGCTACACTCCTTTGACACCCACCTCTTTTCAGGTTACAATTAGGAAAGAGGGCAAGATGAGCCAGGTTCTCTACCGGAAGTGGCGCTCCAAAGACTTTGATGAGCTTGTAGGCCAGGACCATGTGGTCCGAACCCTCAAAAACGCCATAAAATCCGGAAAGATCGCCCATGCTTACCTTTTCGCCGGACCACGCGGGACAGGCAAAACTACTACTGCGCGCATCCTGGCCAAAGCAGTAAATTGCCTTTCCACTGACCAGAACAAGCCCTGCAATCGCTGTGAGATTTGCGTAGCCATAAACGAAGGGCGCTGCCTGGACCTCATTGAGATTGATGCCGCTTCCAACCGGGGGATTGATGAAATCCGGGACCTTAGGGAAAAAGTTGGCTTCATGCCGGCTCAAGCCCGATACAAAGTCTACGTCATAGACGAAGTCCACATGCTTACCCCCGAAGCCTTCAACGCCCTCCTCAAGACCCTGGAGGAACCACCACCACACGTCATCTTCGTCCTGGCTACCACTGCACCGGATCGCATCCCACCCACAGTCATTTCCCGCTGCCAGAGGTTTGATTTCCACCGCATCCCGGCTAAGGACATAATTGAACGCTTGAAATACATAGCTTCCCAAGAGGGGATTTCCGTTGAGCCTGAAGCCCTCAGCTTCATAGCCCATCAGGCTATGGGCAGCATGAGGGACGCCATAAGCCTCCTGGACCAGCTTAGGGCTTTCGGGGAGGAGAAGATAACCCTGGAGCTGGCCCGTGCTATAACCGGGGCCATATCCCAGGAAACAATCGCTGAACTTGTCGGCTTGCTGGTTCGGGGGCAGACCGCTGAGCTCATAGCCTACTTGGATGAGCTGATAGAAAAGGGAGCAGAACCCAAGCAGCTCCTGCAAGAGCTCATCAGTTACCTCCGGAACCTTTTGCTCGTGAAAGTTTCGGGGGATAAGGCTTTGGTGGACTTGCCCCAAGAGGCCATTGAAAGGTTGAAGGAGTACGCTGCCTTCCTCCCCACAACCCAGTGGGTAAAGATTATACGCCTCCTCAGCCGCACAGCCATTGAGATGAGGGGAGGCCTTTCCCCTCAGCTGGCCTTAGAAATGGCCTTCCTGGAAATCATGGAAGTGACCTCAACTCCGCAGGCCAAGGAAACTCAGCAGCCACAACCGCCAAAAGAGGCTACCCAGCCAGCCCAGGAGCCCTCTCCGGCACCGCCTCCAGCACCGCAGCAGCCAAAAGCTGAGGAACTCGCCCTCCTTAGGGCGCAATGGGCTAACTTCTTAGCAGCCGTGAGGAGCGTGGACAAAGCTTTGGAAGCGCTGCTGAGGGATTGCGAGCCGGTTTCGGTCTTGGAAAACACTGTAACCCTGGGCTTCTATTACCCACTCCACAGGGAGAAAGCAGAGGAAGACAAAAGGCGGAGAACGCTGGAAGAGACCATGGGCAAGTTTCTGGGCCGGCCAATCCGAGTAAAATGCATAGTTGTACCCAAGAAAAAGGCCCAGCAGAGCACTCCAAAGCTTTCTCCAGCTGAGGACCCAGTGGTAAAAGTAGCGGTAGAAAAACTGGGAGCGAGGGTTGTAGAAATACGCCAGGAAAAAGGAGG
>CAZPWR010000269.1:0-7535 GCA_964590555.1 uncultured Anaerolineae bacterium
TGTCCCCCCAAAGATTTAAATTGGGGGAGTGGGGCTTACCCCCGTAACCCCCCTACGAGGGGGACCCAAAACCCAGGCGAACCCTCAGCAAACGGGGGTGGGTAAAACTATCTACCCCCTGCGGGTGTAAATGGGGGGCCCGGGGGCTTGGGGAGGGAACCTCAAAACCCTAAAAGGAGGAGGAAAAAGTTGCTGGAAAAAGAAGTTGGCGAACTCTTAAGCAAGCTCGGCCTAACCCTGGCCGTGGCTGAATCCTGCACCGGAGGACTCCTCGCCCACCGCATAACTAACGTACCCGGAAGCTCTAAATACTTCATAGGCGGCGTCGTGGCTTACTCCAACCAAGTAAAAAATGCCCTCCTCAAAGTAAGCGAAGAAACCCTCAAAACCCACGGAGCCGTAAGCCGTGAAACAGCCATCCAAATGGCCAGAGGCGTGCGAGAACTTTTGGGAACTGACATCGGCATAGGGATAACGGGGATAGCAGGGCCAGGAGGAGGCACTCCAACAAAGCCTGTTGGGCTCGTCTACGTGGCCCTATCCGCACCAGACCACGAAGAATGCCTCCAATTCCAATGGCAAGGCCACCGCATCCAGAACAAGAGGCTTTCAACCGAAGCAGCACTGGAAATGCTCCTTAGGTACCTCAAATCCAAAGCAACCTCCGGGAGCGAAAGTTGAAATTAAAAATAGACTTTGAGCCCATAGGGCGAAGGGGGGAATTCCCTGAAGGAATCACGCTCTTAGAAAGCGCACGCACCTTGGGCATTGCCCTCCAGGCCCCATGCGGAGGGCAAGGAAAGTGCGGCCGGTGCATCGTTAAAGTCGCCCAGGGAGAAGTATCCCCACCCACCTCTGCCGACCGCCGATTCCTCTCCGCAGGGCAAATTGCCCAAGGATACTGCTTGGCCTGCCAAGCCAGACCTCTAACCGATTGCCGAATCTACATCCCGCCAGAATCGCTCTCCATCGCCCAACGCCTTCAGCTTGAAGGACAGGAAATCCCCGCTAAACCCGAACCGGCCATCGCCACCTTCAATTTAGCCCTAACTCCCCCTACCCTGGATGACCTCCGCTCCGATGCCGAAAGGGTCATCCAAAGCCTCAAAGTCCTCCACGGCGTAGAAGCCTCCGTGGATTTTGCCGTGCTCCGAGAACTCCCCGAAAGGCTCAGAAGCGAAGGCTGGCGATTGAAAGCAGTCGTCCGCAAAGGGGAGATAATTGCCCTTTTGCCTCCGGAAGCTACTCCTCTGGGCTTGGCAGTTGACTTAGGGACCACCAAGATAGCTGCATTCCTCTTAGACCTTGAAAGCGGCCGAACTTTGGTTGCCAAAGGCCTGATGAACCCTCAAATCCCTTACGGGGAGGACGTAATCTCAAGGATAACCCACGCTATCCAAAAACCAGAAGGAGCTGCAGAACTGCAAAAGGTCGTGGTGGAAGCCATAAACAAAGCGGCGGAGGAAATGTGTGCCGAAGTAAACGCCAACCCTTCCCAAATAGTGGAAGCGGTAATAGTCGGCAACACTGCAATGCATCACCTCTTTTTAGGCCTTCCTGTGAGCCAGCTTGGGTATGCACCTTATGTCCCGGCCGTCCAAAGGCCTTTGGAATTAAAAGCCAGGGAACTTGGGCTCAGGATAGCCCCTGGAGCTGTGGTCTACATGCCTCCGATCATCGCCGGATATGTGGGGAGCGACCACGTAGCCTCCATCTTAGCCGCTGGCTTTGACGAAATAGAGGGGCCTGCCCTTCTTCTGGACATAGGCACTAACACCGAAATATGCCTGGCTCACCAAGGAAAGCTCACAAGCCTCTCCTGTGCCTCTGGCCCAGCTTTTGAGGGAGCCCACATCACGCACGGAATGCGCGCTTCCCCAGGAGCAATTGAAAGCTTTACCCTGGAGGACGATGAAGTGAAGTTCCAGACCATAGGTGGATTGCCGCCAGTAGGGCTGTGCGGAAGCGGAATTCTGGACGTGGTAGCGCAGCTTCGGAAAGCAGGGGTGATTGATTCCAGCGGGCGGATGGGTTCCCACCAAAGGGTGCGTAAGACGGATGGGCAACTCTCCTTCGTGATAGCCGAAAGGGGGGAAGGCTTGCCTCCCATCGTCTTTACCCAGAAAGATGTGCGGGAAATACAGCTGGCCAAAGCGGCTATCCGGGCCGGAATTGAGGTTCTGCTCAAGGAAAGAGGCCTTTCGCCAGGCGAACTCCAAGAAGTGGTATTAGCCGGGGCCTTCGGAACGTACCTGAGGCCTGAAAGCGCCCTGGAAATCGGGATGCTTCCCAAGCTACCAGCGGAAAGAATTCGCCAGATAGGGAATGCGGCTGGTGCGGGAGCCAGGGCTGTGCTCATA
This sequence comes from uncultured Anaerolineae bacterium, assembly GCA_964590555.1. Taxonomy (GTDB): domain Bacteria; phylum Chloroflexota; class Anaerolineae; order SpSt-600; family SpSt-600; genus SpSt-600. Next base: position 2,361 of record CAZPWR010000269.1, read on the forward strand.
TCCACAAAAATGAGGGCCAAAGCCGAAAAGCTGGCCCAGCAAGTTGAATACATTGAACTTGCAGCTGTGCCCAATTTCGCTGAAATCTTTGCCAAAGCCATATTACTCTGACGGAGGTGCGCTATGCCATACGTTTACCATGGCCGATTGCTCCATGTAGACCTTGAAAGCCGCTCCGTGCGGGAAATCAATCTGGAAGAAAAGGACGTGAGAGAATTCCTAATGGGGAGCGGACTTGCAGCCGAGCTTTTCCGCAGGGATGAGGCCTACCGGAAACCCCCTCTTTCCCCCGAAAGCCCCCTCTACGTCTTAGCCGGACTGCTCACTGGCTCTTTCATCCCCACCGCTTCCCGGACGAGCTTCTGCGCCCGCTCGCCTCTGACCGAAATCTGGTGCGAGGCTACAGTGGGAGGATATTTTGGGCCGATGCTGCGTTTTGCCGGCTACGATGGCCTAATTGTCACCGGCAAAGCCCATAAGCCCCTTTACCTTTGGATAACCGAAGGCCAGGCCGAGCTCCGAGATGCCTCGCACCTTTGGGGGCTTGATGTCTACCGCACTGTGGAAGCCATAAGGGCTGAGACCCACCCCAAAGCGCAGGTAGCAGCAATAGGCCCGGCCGGAGAGAACTTAGTCTTTACCGCTTCGGTGATGATAGGAGGCCTTGAGGGGAGGGCAGCCGGACGAGGAGGGATGGGAGCAGTCATGGGCTCCAAGAACCTGAAAGCCATAGCAGCCTACGGGAATATACGCCTCAGCTATTACGATGAAAGAGGCCTCAAAGAAGAAGTGCGTAAAGCCAACGCCAGGATAAAAGAGAACACCGTAGCCCTTGGCCTTTGGGGGACAGCGGGAGGGGTTCCCAGGGCCGAAGCCTATGGCGATTTCCCGCTCAAAAACTGGCGAGAGGGAAGCTGGCCCGAAGGAGCTGAGAAAATCTCCGGCCAACGCATCCGGGAGACAATCTTTGTAAGGGATTACCGATGCTTTGCCTGCCCCATAGCCTGCGGAAAAGACGTCAAGCTAAAGAGGGGAACTGAAGAAGTGGTGGTATCAGGGCCGGAATACGAGACCGTAGCCGGCTTCGGAGGTATGTGCCTCATAGACAACCTTGAAGCCATAGCCGAAGCCAACGACCTCTGCAACCGCTTAGGGCTTGATACTATTTCAACATCTGCAGCCATAGCCTTCGCCATAGAAGCCTTTGAGAAGGGGATTTTGAGCGAAAAGGACACAGGCGGATATGCCCTCCGCTGGGGCGAGCCTGAAGGGGTCTTAAGCTTAATTGAAGACATAGCCTACAAGCGGGGCTTAGGAGAACTCTTAGCCCAAGGGGTCAAGCGAGCGGCTGAGGCTTTGGGCCCTCAAGCCCAGGAATTTGCCGTTCACGTTAAAGGCATGGAAGTGCCCTATCACGACCCCAGGGCTTTCACTGGGATGGCCTTGAACTACGCTACGGCTAACCGTGGAGCCTGCCACTTGGAATCCCTTACCTATTGGGTTGGCTACGGGGTAAAGATTGATGAACTTTACATCCCTGAAGACTACCACCCCCACTCCTCAAAGGGCAAGGCCAAGATGGTGATTGATTTCCAAAACTACATGACCCTCTACAACGCTCTGGGACTATGCAAATTTGCTGGCCGAGGGAACCTACCGCCCAGCCTCTTAGCACGATGGCTCAATTTAGCCCTGGGATGGGAAATCACAGGGGCAGAGCTTATGGCCAAAGGGGAACTCCTATTCAACCTGAAAAGGGCCCTCAACGTAGAAATGGGAATCACCCGCGCCTTGGACACCTTGCCCCCACGCCTGCTGAAAGAAGCAAGGCCATCCGGCGGGGCAGCGGGAGTACTGCCCGAACTTGAATCCATGCTTGAGGAATATTACCGCCTGAGGGGATGGGATGAAATAGGAAGGCCCAAGCTGGGAGTTCGGGAATTTCAGTGATATTCCGAATGGCAAGCTGGGGGCTTCCTTTATTTAACTTAAGTCCAGACGGCAGGCTAAGAGGATAGATTTCCTCGCTTATTACCTTGCTTTGACTTATGTTCTGAGTTTAAGACTTATTGCCTTCTCGTCACAGCTGTATTATAATCTTTAGTGGGATTTTTTGAAGTCAGGAGGGCTAAAAGTCCGCCTGGAACGCTTAGCGAGCGTTTAGGTCAAAATCCTGAAGGAGGTAGGATGTTTGAAAGAAACAAGATTTACAATATGGATTGTTTGGAAGGAATGAGGACCCTTTTGGATTCGGAAGTGGTGGATGTTATAGTGACTTCTCCACCTTACAACTTCGGGGTAAAATACAGCAAATACAAAGACAACCTTCCAAGAGAGCAATATTTAGATTGGATGGAAGAGGTTGGGAAAGAATGCAAAAGGGTTTTAAAAAATGACGGGTCTTTCTTTCTAAACATTGGTCAAAAGCCAAAAGACCCTTGGATTGCTTGGGAAGTTGCTTTCAGATTAAGAAAGCATTTTGTGCTCCAGAACGTGATTATCTGGGTTAAGTCAATAGCTATCCAGAAGAAAGACGTTGGGAAATATCCAAACATTGTAGGAGATATAGCAGTTGGGCATTACAAACCCATAGGCGGGAAATGCTTCTTAAACGATTGTTTTGAATACATATTTCATTTCACAAAAACTGGGAAAGTTGAACTTGATAGATTGTCTATAGGTGTACCATATCAAGATAAGAGCAACATCGGAAGATGGAAATCCGCAACCCAAGATTTAAGGTGCCGAGGGAATGTTTGGTTTATTCCGTATGAAACAATTCAAGATAGAGAAAAAGAAAGGCCTCATCCTTCTACTTTCCCACCCAAGCTTCCAGAAATGTGCATTAAACTCCACGGCCTGAAAAAGACTCAACTTGTTCTTGACCCCTTTATGGGGATAGGAAGCACCGCCATAGCATGTGTAAGGCTTGGAGTAGATTACATAGGATTTGAAATAGATGAATTTTATGTAAAAATAGCCGAGCGAAGAATTAGGAAAGAATCCTTAAGCCTTTTAAACTTTCTGTGTTCTGTTAAGGAAATTCCCTAACTGTGTTCTTGTAAAGCTCACGATTGTCCGCATTAAATTCATTTTTCAGTGCCACCCTGATTTTTGATAGATCAACTATTTTGAAACCTTGCACTATTTTATTCTTATGTATAAAGCCCACCAAGATATGCCACGCATCTCTTTTGACTTTGGCTAACTCCGTAGGTTCATAATAAAAGGTTCTTAGCCTGCTGTTAAGCCTACTTACATCTGCCAGCTTGACTTCAATGTAATACGATTTACCGCCCCTCTCAATTAATATATTTGGATATCCAGCCATTTTCCCCTCCGGTATTTTACCACCCAACCTAACCCTAAGCTCAGCTTCAAGCCTGTTACATATCTCATTGACCCTCAATCTGGTAAAATCCTGAAGTTTAGCCCACTCTACAACATCTTTAGAGGTTATAAATAGCTCATCTATCACTTCCTTATCACCATCAGAAAGAGCATAAACCTTGCAACCAGTGGTCATTTCAATAATGTAAGGAAAAGGTATATCTCTTAACTTATGTTTAAAAAGTTCAATATATTCATCAATTCCCATTCTCTCACCTCCATGGTAAAATTCTAAGGCAAAAGAAGGACATATCGGAGGTAAAAGGGAAGGCCTACCCCATATACCAAACCCACTTAGGCCCCCTCATGTCCCTGATGATCTTGGTCTACCCCTCCGGCAGTTTTCCCAACCAGTCTGAAATTTCTCGCGCGAACGTGGCAAACTGCTCAGGGGCTTTCTGAAGGGCTTCCAACACATGCCGAAGGTCTATCTGCACGTATTCGTGGACGAGCACGTTTCGGAATCCTCCAGCTCCGCGCAGAGAGGAGTAAAGGGATTGAGAGATGACTCCTGCGGCGCAGAGTTCCCGAAGAAGCGCTTCGTATGTTTCCGGCTTCCGTCCAAAATGTTCGGCAAGGATGTGGTCGGCTACCTGGAAAATCAGGGTGAGTCCCGCCAGTAGCCCTCGCTCCACCGTCCAGCGCAGGCTGAGGTTAGTCTCTATCTCTGGCAGTGTTATCGTTTGATATTTTGCCAACTCCGAGGCTACTTTCTTTAGCTCATCCAGTGCGGCGAGGATGAACGCGCGATTCAGCCCCATCGTCTCCCCCTTTTTCCAGGATGCAAGGGCACCCTTTTCCCGAAGAAGCTGCCGTGTAGTAGCCTCCCATCGCATTCGCTCGCCCGGCTCCCTCTCGTAAAGACATATTCCGGTGTTCATGATCTGTTCCCGCAGCCAGAGAGGCGCCTGGGGAAGCTCCACCAAGTCCAGCCGGTCGGTGCCGAGTTCCTCGGAAAGCTCTGCATAAAACGGCCGGAAGCAGAAGCCAGGCGCGGGTAGCACCGCCAGGTCTATGTCCTCCGCCTTTTCCGGCGTGTGAACCACTGATCCGAAGAGATAAATAAGCCGAACGGGGTGGCGGGCAAAGAGGGCAGGAAGACTCTGAAGCCGGGATTCTAACGCCCCTCTCAAAGGCGGTAGATGAACATATTTCTCTCGCACACTCATACCGCTTCACCTACTTTTTGGAGGCCCCCCCGCCGGGGCTATAGCGGGCTGTGTTTACAATTGTCAGAACGGGCAGCTTATCCCCTCCCCCATTCTTCAACCCCATCCTCCAGCCGCTCCCTCCTTCCTCAAACATTCAAAGCAATCTTCCCGACGTGGGAGAAAAAATCCCCCACCGCTTCGCGGTCTATCTTACCCCCTTCTTTTCAAGTTTTCCTCTCACCTTGAATATTACACCTCAAATCTCTGATGATTGGAAGGGAAGAGTCAAATTTTAAAGCAGGAGATGACCTACCCCATATACCAGACCCACTTAGGCCCTCGCATGTCTCTGATTATATCCGTAGTGGAAAGGACACCAATCGGCTCGCTCCCCTTCTCAGTCTCAACAGTCACAATCACCCGATGAATCTTGTTCTCCAGCATTATCTTAGCCGCCTCTTCCACCGGCGTATCGGGGTGAACAGAGATAACTGGCGATTTCATGATGTCCTTGGCTTTGTAGCGGGAAAGGTCTTGGCCATAAAGGGGGAGGATGTCCATGTGCGAGATTATGCCCTTTATGTAGCCCTCAGGGTCTGTGACCACTATGGCGTGCACGTCAGTATCGGCTATT
>CAZPWR010000270.1:0-3813 GCA_964590555.1 uncultured Anaerolineae bacterium
CCACCTGTGCCACGCTTCGGCCAATGGCCCTACCCATTCTTCAGGGCCTTCTATAGCCAAAGCCACTTCGCTTATCTCCAGTATCCACCTCAAGTCTCACCTCGCTTTTAAGGCCATTACGAACCATGCCAAGCTTGCTGCCAAAACCCCGCAGGCCAGAGCGAGGCCCCATCCTGCTCCAGCCCGCACCTTCGCAACTTCTGGGTACTGGTTCCGGCCACCGCTGCGCTCCAGTTCCTCCAGCCGGTAAAAGTACACCTGCCCCCACTTAACCCCTCGGTCCTCAAAGCGGTAAGAAGCGCCGGTAAGGGGGTCACCTTGGGCAGGGATAGGGGTTGGGTTGAGTAAGATGAAGGGGCCGGAAGGGGAATCAGCTCGGTAAAGGTAAAAGCCAGCAGTATCTACCTCGCTCGCTGTCTCCCAAGTCACAATCACTCTTGGTGGCCAGATTAGCCAGGCCAACAGTATCCCCAAAGCAAAGCTTAGTGGGATGGCCAAATAACTAATGCCTTTCACCTTTCCCCCAAATGGATGCGAGCCTTGATGGCTCGGATTGCCAAGAAAAATCCTTCCCTCAAGATGTCAAACCATCGGTAGGGGTAGAAAAGAGGCCAAGTCCAGGCTGGATTTGGCCTGTAACGCCAGCGGACGAAGGCCGGCGAGGGTAAAAGTAGTCCGCGCAAGAGCCCAAGCTTTCCCACCCAATCCAAGGAATTGAGCTTTTCCCAAGCCTTCTCCCCCTTGCGCCTGGGCTGAGCCTTTTCTTCCAGGAGCTTAGCTATGGCCTTATCCCTGCCTTCCTCCAGAAGTGAAAATGCTTCCTCGGGGATTCGGGTTCCTAATAGCTCTGCGCATCGCCTTAAGGCCCTAAGGACAGCCTCTGACCAGCGGGAAGCAGCCGCTTGCTTAGCCAGTTCTTCCCAATCTATTCGTTCCCCTTCCTTCTCCACCAAAAGGTGGAGGTCGTACAGCCATTTGGGGTCCATTTCGGCTTCCCCATGCTGGAGCACAGCGTGGGCAGCTATGTAAAAAAGGTGAGCTGTGGGGTCAAGGGTTAAGAAGTGGTTAGGGAAAGGCAACTTCAGCGGTTCGACATGTTTCCAGAACCAAGTCATATCCAAAGGATGGCGTTCATGCTCACTCAGGCTGAGGGTCCAGTGAAGCTCAAGGCAGAAAGGCAGCCCTTCTTTCCTTAAATCAAAATGGTGGCCAAGCAACAAATTAAGCCCGGGCGCCATCTCTTCAGTCCAAGGGCTGTACCCTGCATCCTTGAGGCGAGCCAGGGCTTCCGGAAGGAACTCCTTGGGCACTAAGAGGTCCAAATCGCTTACCGGGCGGAGGGATGAATCCGGGTAAAGGGTGAAAGCCAAAGCCCCTCCCTTTAGCACTGCCACTGGGATAGGGTAAGGCCGCGAGAAAACCTCATCCAGCCGTTTAAGCTCCTCAAGGACCAGAAGGTTTGCCGCAGCAGTAGCCCAAAGCAGCTCTTTCCTCACCTTCTTGCCAGCCAGAATGCTTGTCGCAGCCATCTGATAGGCCTTTACTCCTCAGGGGCTTCAGAAGGTACCTCTTTCTTAACCCGGCGCTTCTTACGCCTTCGGAAGAGCCTCTTCCACCAAGGCTTCTTCTCGGAGGAGTCGTAGTAGTAATAGTAGTGGTAATAATAGCCCCTGGATTTGGGCTTGACCTTGTTCAGCACAGCTCCCAAGACTCTGAGGCCGCTCTGGCGGGCCAGGTTCACAGCTTCGGCAAAAGCTGAGCGGTCCGTTCGCCCCCATTCAGCGACCACCAGGAAGCCATCAACCCATTTCCCCAGAGAAACGGCATCGGCACAGCTCAGGATTGGGGGAGTATCTACGATGATTACGTCGGCCATCTCCTTCAATTTTGCGATAAGTTTGCCCATCTGCTGGGAAGCCAGCAAGTCCGCAGGGTTTGGAGCGGAACGGCCGGAGGTTAGAACCGCAAGGTTGCTATTCCCAAACTTCTTCAGGTAAGCTTTATCAATTAAAGCCTCGCTTAGCCCTGGGCTTTGGGGGAATCCAAGGACTTTGTGAACTTTTGGGCGGCGCAGGTCAGCATCCACAAGTATTACCCTTTTGCCGCCTTGAGCAATTGCCAGCCCGAGGTTAAGGGATACAAAGGTTTTGCCTTCCTCAGGCCCTGCGCTGGTTACGCCTAAGACCCGCACTGGGTTATCTACACTGATAAACTCCAAATTGCTCCTTAGCACCCTGAAGGATTCGGCAGTGGGAGAGCGATGGTGCTCCATGGCGATGGAGGGATTCCCAGAGTCGCCGGGGTTGGGCTCAAATTCAAAGATATTTCCCAAGACCGGCAGGCCTGCAGTTTCTTCAATCTGCTCTGGCCTTTTGATGCTGGTATCAAGGTATTCTGCGGCAAAAGCGGCCATTATGGCCACCATTGCGCCGAGAATCCCAGCTATAGCGGTGTTCAATAGCTTACGGGGCTTAACGGGCCTTTCGGGAACCTCCGCTTTCTCCACTTGGGTTATGACATCGGCATAGCGAGCTTCGGTAAGGCGGAGTTCGTATAGCTGAGCCAGCAGGCGGGTGCGCATGTCCTGCAAGCTTATGAGCTGCTGGTCAAGGGTCCTTACCAAATCCTGGTCGCGTGTAACATTTTTCCGCTCAGCGATTTTGCGCATATCTTCTTCCAGCTGAGCGATTTGAGCTTCAATGCTTGCCCTGAGGTTACTGAAGCGCTCAGCCTGCTTCTCGGCCCGATCCTCTATGAAAAGTTGAGCGAGGCTATTGGCAGCATTTGCCGCCAGCTCCGGATCCTCGCTTTCAATCCCGATCTTTATGAGTTGCGTGTCCCTCACAACCTGAACCGATACGCTAAAAGGCAACTTTTCAAGCTCTGTCGGGTAGCCGAGCTTGGTCAACAACCTATCCATGAGAGCTTTGGACTTTATAATCTCAGCGTAAGTCTTAGCGATGCGCTCCCCTAACAGAATATCTTGGTATTGGAGGGTTCCGGAAGTTCCACCACTGGGCTGGACCATGAGGACCGTTTCAGCCCTGTAGATTGGGCGCATAAGCTTGGCGCTCACCACGTAAGCGGAGATAGCGGCGATAAGTGTGCAAAGGATGATGAGCCAAAGCCACCGCCGCAGAATTTGTAGGTAAACCCGCAGATCAAGCTCTTCAGCTGCAAATTCTTCTTTTTCCATCTCGTCCTCCAAAGGTCAGTTTATCGGGCAAATTGAGCTATAGCTAAAAGGACGCTAATCACAGTCCCGATAACCGCAAGCGCACCTATAAGCCAACGGGTCTGAACCACCATCTGATGGTACATCCGATCCATACGCTCATTCATCCGGTCAAAGCGCTCGTCCATTTCCCTGCGCAGCTGGTCAAAGCGCTCGTTCATCCGGTCAAAGCGCTCATTCATTTCCCTACGCAATTCCTGGACATCGCTCTTGAGGTCAGCCATGTCGTGCTCAATGATGTCCAAACGCGAAAGGATCTGGCGGTACTCATCCCGAGAAATCGCCCTCTCCTCTAATATGCTTGCAAACCAAACTGCAAGGGCATCCGCCACCTCATCACCCCAAGCTTGCCGCAAAACAGCAGGCACTTCCAATGGCCTTGCTACCATCACCACCTCCTTGCTCATCGGGCAAATTGGGCTATGGCCAAGAGGGTGCTAATCACAGTCCCAATAACCACAAGTGCACCTATAAACCAACGGGTCTGCACCACCATTTGTTGGTACATCCGGTCAAACCGCTCATTCATTTCCTTGCGTAGTTCACCTATCTCCCTCCGCAGTTCCTGCACATCGGCC
>CAZPWR010000271.1:0-14907 GCA_964590555.1 uncultured Anaerolineae bacterium
GACGGGCGAACCCTCAATTGGGCTCTTCTTCAAAGCAGCTCCTGTAATCCAAGCCCCAAACACCAAGAGCAGGGCAGCATCCAGAAAGGGTGGGGAGAACCCGAGCCTGAGGGGTAAAACCCCGAAGGGCAAGAGGTAGATTATGGCCACAAGGCCGAAGAAACCCCACCTTATGTCCTTCAAAGTGAGGATAACGCCTATAATAGCGATAGCTAACCCCCAAGCGATCATGGGGGAAAGGAAAGCGATGTAGGCCCCGCCGCACAGAGCAACAAGGACAAATAGAGCAGCCAAAGCCCAACCGGCTTTAGGGTTTTGAGAACGCAGTAAAACCCGCTGAAGACTCTCCATCCCTACCTCGCCTGAAAAGTATACCATTGAGAAGCTGATGCAGCAAGCTTTGCCCTCGCTGGACGGGGCTTTTCAGTTTTCCGGCGGAGTAGTTGTTTTCAGCCGCAGGATAAAGTGGAGAGCGCGGGGCCATTATGCCCCCTGCCTCCCCCTTCCCCCACCACCGTTTACGGAGGGTTTGCTACCATTCGTGAGCAGGTTACCGGGGGGGCGCAGCTCGCCCACTTTTACCCCCCTCGCAGGAAGGCAACGCAGGCCAACCTTCGGCCGAAGGCTCAAGAAAGCTGATTTCAATCGGCGAGAAAAAGCACCCCCACATACCCGGTGAGGGCCTCCCTCTACCCCCGCAGGGTAAAAGGGCGTTGGTTTTGGCGACCTTTGCGGTTTACACCTCCACCTTTGAAAGGTCAGCAATGCCTTTGGGCAGAAGAGCGATGCGCTGGAGGAGAGCAAGGCGGTTCTCCCGCACCTCCTTATCTTCTACCATTACGAAGACATCGTAGAAGAACTTGTCAATCGGTTCCACAAGCGGGGCCAAGAGGGCGAAAAGCCCGTCCACGTCGTTAACTTCGCGCCTTTTCTCCTCAGCTTCCAGGTATGCCCTGTAGAGGTTGTGCTCGGCCGGTTCAGTAAAGCGCTCGGGGTAAAGGGGAAGAAGCTCCGGAACATCCTTCACTATCCGAGCCGGACGGATGAAGGAGGTCATGATAGTCGGGAATTCAGGCTTCTGGGCCCAACGGGAAAGGTCTTTAAGGGTCTGCCAAGCTAAGAATGGGTCATCGGCTCGCTCCGCCAGGACCGCTTCTATGAGGTCAGCTCTGTAGCCCCTTTCTTGGAATAGGCCTCGCATCCTGGCTACGATGAATTCCCAGGCTTCCCTTATCGCCCCTTCCGGATTGGTCAAAGGCAGCAGGCGGGCGGCTTCGGTTAGGGCTTCTTTTAGGGATAGGTTTATGCCTTTGTCCACAAGGATCTGAACCAGCCCGAGGGCCGTCCGCCTGAGCCCATAGGGGTCGGCTGAACCGGTTGGGGCAAGCCCTACACCCAGAAGGCCTGTGATTGTGTCCAGCCGATCGGCAATGCCTACTATGGTGCCAGCAATTGTTTTAGGCAGGGCATCCCCAGAAAAACGCGGTAAGTAGTGCTCAAAGATTGCCTCCGCTACCTCCGGATCTTCTCCCCAGTGGAGGGCATAATATCGGCCCATTAGCCCCTGCAGGGCTGTAAGTTCAACGACCATCTGAGTGGCCAGGTCGGCCTTGCAGAGGTGAGCTACCCTGTAGACTTTCCCTCTTTCCTCTTCAGGGATGCCGAGGCGCTGGCAAAGCCAAGGGGCTAAGTTTTCCAACCGCTTGACTTTGTCCAACATTGAGCCCAGTTTCTCTTGGAAGGTGAGGCCTTTAATCTTGGGCAAGTGTTCCTCAAGGGGCTTCTTCAAATCCGTGGCAATGAAGTAATCGGCATCGGCAAAGCGGGCCCGTAGGACTGCCTCGTTCCCCCGGCAAACTGTGTCCAGATGCCGAGTATCGCCATTGCGAACGGCGATGAAGTAGGGCAAGAGCTGTCCGTCGGAGGTTAACACCGGGAAGTAGCGCTGGTGCTTCTCCATGACGGTTATGAGCACTTCTTTAGGCAAGCGTAGGTAATCGGGGTCAAAGGCCCCCCTAAAGGCCGTGGGCTTTTCCACAAGGTTGGCGACCTCTTCCAAAAGGGCAGGGTCATCGGGGATGAAGCCGTTAACCTCCGAGGCCAGTTTAGAAGCCTGCTCCTTTATCGTTTCCTTCCGCTTCTCCATGTCCACCATGATTCCGGCTTCTTGCATGGCTTGGAAGTAATCTTCGGCCCTTTCCAAGGTTATGGGGGGGGACCCTTCTGGCCTCAGGCCAAAGGTTGTGCGGCTGGAACGGACCCCTGCATATTCAAAGTCCACGATTTCGTCGCCGAACAAGGCCACAAGCCAGCGGATCGGCCTTGAGAACCGGACTCCGCTTTCGTTCCAGCGCATTGAGAGGGTGAAGCGCAGGGATGAGATTAGGCGAGGGAAGAGTTCGGCCAGGATTACAGGGGCAGTTTTGCCCGCCTTCCGGACTACGGCCACAAGGTAGCGCTTCCCCTGGCTTTCCCGAACTTGTAGGTCTTCAATTCTTACCCCTTGCCTTTCAGCGAAAGCGATGGCTGCCTTTGTGGGCTTTCCTTCTTGGTCAAACGCTGCCGAAACCGGTGGCCCTTTAATCACGATCTCCTCTTCCTCTTGGGAAGAGGCCAAGCCTTCAATGTAAACAACGAGGCGGCGAGGGGTTCCGGATACGTAGAGATTACTGTAGCGAAGGCGAGCTTCGGCCAGAAGTTCAGGAGCTATGGATTTTAGCTGTTCCACAGCCGAACTAAGGTCACGGGCTGGAAGTTCTTCTGTCCCAATTTCCAGGAGGGCATCAGCGTAAGGGGGTAGGGGCTTTTCACCTTCGGTTTTGACAGCAGCCTTTTCTTTTACAGGAAGAGGGGTTTTAATAAGCCAGGGGAAGCCGAGCTCTTGGCGCTGGCGGAGGTAAAGCTGAGCAGCTTGGCGGGCTAAATCCCTCATCCGGGCGAAGTATGAAGCTCTCTCGGCAACCCCGATGGTTCCTCTGGAGTCCAGTAGGTTGAAGGTGTGGGAGCAGCGGAGGATGTAGTCGTGGGCAGGGATTACAAGGCCTCTCTCCAAGCAGCGTTTGGCTTCGGCCTCGTATTCGTTGTAGAGGAGCCTGAGCCTGTCCACATCGGCCTCTTCAAAGTTGTAAATGCAGTGTTCTATTTCCGAGCGGAGTAGGATATCGCCATAGGTGTGGATGCCATCCCAGTCAATTTCCCACACGCTTTTCACCTGCTGCAGGAACATGACAATGCGCTCAAGCCCGTAAGTTATCTCTACAGCCACTGGGTTGAGGTCAATACCCCCGGCCTGCTGGAAGTAAGTGAACTGAGTAATTTCCAGGCCATCAAGCCACACTTCCCAGCCGAGCCCCCAAGCTCCAAGGGCCGGGGATTCCCAGTTATCTTCCACGAAGCGGATATCGTGCTGAGCGGGGTCAATTCCCAGAGCTTTAAGGCTTTCAAGGTAAATTTCCTGAGGGTTGCCGGGGTCGGGCTTGAGGATGACCTGGAACTGGAAGTGCAGCTGCATCCGGTTGGGGTTTTCTCCGTAGCGCCCGTCGTCGGGGCGGTATGAAGGTTCTACGTAAGCCACGTTCCAAGGCTCGGGGCCGAGCACTCGCAGGAAAGTGGCAGGGTTCATAGTGCCGGCCCCGACTTTCTCGCTGTAGGGTTGCCAGATTAAGCATCCCCTATCGGCCCAGAACCTCTGAAGGCGGAGGATAACCTCTTGGAACGACAGAGCTTTACCCATATATCCCTCCCAATTCAAGCTTGTCCAAAAATTTTGTTGATTTCAAAGGCCTTTCCAAACGATAAAGGATGTAGCGCCTGAGGAGGGCTTCAACTTCTACCCCAAGGTTGTGAGGGACCCGCAGGTGCTGGCAGTATTCGTAATCCCTCGTAAGGAAAAAGCGCATGATTTTAAGGGCTCCTTGGGATAGAGCCGTTGCCCCGTTTTTTCCTTCGCCGCAGCGGGGGCAAAGGGCCCCACCATCGGCTACGGAGAAATAGTTGACCGAGGCCTTGATGGGTTCTCGGCATTTGACGCAGACGAAAAGCTCAGGCCTGTAGCCGGCGAGGGTGAGGAGACGAAGCTCAAAGAAGCGTAAGACAGGCCACGCTTCTTGCCCTTTGTCCAAGCGCCGAAAGCTCTCCAAAACCAAGGAGTAGACCTGAGGGTTTTTGTCCTGCTCGGCCATGAAGCCGTCTGTAAGCTCGGCAATGTAGTGGGCGTATCCGGTGCGGAGGAGGTCTCCACGCAAGTTTTGGAAATATTCCAAAGCTTCAGCCTGGGTTATTATGTCCAGTTCTTTACCCTTAGCCACCAAAAGTTTAACGTGGGCGAAAAGCTCAAGGTGGCCGGCTTTCCGACTGGTGGGTTTTCTCACCCCTTTGGCCAAGAGGCGAAGCTTGCCTTCCTCCAGGGAATAGACCGTAATCAGCCTATCGGCCTCCCCGAAATCGGTCCGTTTGAGGACTATAGCGTTGATTTTGTAGAGCCTTTCTCGGTTCACCCTCCCCTCACCGTCCCGTACCTGAATGGTCTTTTCCAGTTCTCAGCCATTTTCTTCTGGTAAAGCTCCTCGGCATCAAGGCCAAGGGCTGAAAGGAGGTGGAGGATGCGGATTATGGCATCAATGAGTTCTTCCCCGACTTTTTCCAAAGGCTGGCCCTTTTTGTAAGCATCGGTAGCCTCGGAGATTTCGGAGTGGATGAGGGCGAGCATTTCCCAGATGCGGCTCTCGTCGCTGCTGAACCCCTTAGCATCCACGAGAGCCCTCACTTCTGCCATCTTCTCATTGAGGCATCCTCCTTTCATGGCTCCTCCTTGGAATTTGATTATACCACCTTTTTGGCACCGACTAAAGTCGGCCTCTTGAGGCTTTCAGCCGGTGGTTGGCCTGCGCCGACTTTCATTAAACCGGATGGAAATAGCTTCGGGCACTTCGGGCCCACGCTTGTGAGCCGAATTGGCCTTTGCCAATAGCCGACCTTTCAAGGAAGAAAATAGCGGTGTGTCAGAAGTTTACGGCCAGCAGGCCCTTTGAGGAATTCCAAAAGTTTAAGGCCAGCTTCACTACCGGCCACTCCGTAAGCCGGCAGCCTAAGGGGATAATCGGGGGATGAAGGCTCTTTGCCTTCCAAACGCAGCGCTTTGACCTCCTCATTCAAGAGGGAGGCAGAAACGTAGCCAATCGCCCCAGGCCTTGAGGCCACGTAATCCAGAACCCCTTGGCTTAAAGGGGCTATAATTGCGGCTGGCGATAGCCTCTCTCCCTTCATAACTTCTTCTTCAAAGAAAGCCCTGGCCCCAGAACCCTCCTCCCGGCTCAAAATTACCAATTCTTCCCCCTCCCACCCCAGCAAACTCCAATCCCAAATGTAGCCGGCATATATTTGCCTAAGCTCTTCCAGTGACAGAGAATCTACACGGTTGTTGGGATGGACTACTATGGCCAGAGAATCTCTGGCTATCAAAGTGCCTCCAGATACTGGCAATGCCACTATGGCCAAGTCAAATTCGCCAGCTTCAAGCCCGCGCAATATGAACCTGCTTGGGCCTTCAGTAACCTCAATCCTCCAAAGGCCTGCCTTGGTAACCTCGTCCACCAAAGGGCGAAACGAAGTGCAGACTCCAACCCTCAGCGGTGGGGAAGGCTGGGAGGTCGGGATAAAACACCCAGTCGTGAGGCTAAGAAAGGATAAGGCCAAGAAAGCCCAGCGCCAGGCAGTAAATAGCGAAGGCATAGAGCCTCCTGCGCTTCACAAAGGAAAGAAGGAAAGTTATGCTGAGATAACCGCTTGTTAGCGCGCTCGCAAATCCCGCAAATAGGATAAACCATTGGCTCCAAAGTTCACCTGCAAGGGTAAGGTCCAGCACCTCTTTCAGTCCAGCCCCAAATATTATCGGGACCGAAAGGAGGAAGCTGAAGCGAGCAGCTTCTTCCCGACTGAGCCCGGCGAGAATCCCCGCTGTTATAGTGGCACCTGAACGGGAAATCCCCGGCGTTATAGCCAGAGCCTGAAAGAGCCCGATGAAAAGAGCATTAAGCCAGCTCAATCGCTCCATACTCTTGCGGGGTTTTAACCCAAGCTCTGCCAGAACTAAGAGCAAAGCCGTGCCGATAAGCGCTATTGAAACCTGCCTCGGCGAGGAAAACAAAGCCTCAAAGAAATCACCCAAGACGACTCCCGCTACTGCCCCTGGGACTGTGCTCAGTACGATGAGCCAGCTCAGATAAGCTTGGTAAGACCTTTCGCCACCGGTGATACTTCTGAACCAGGCCTTGGCAAGAGAGATTAGCTCCGAGCGGAAGTAAGCCAAAACGGCCAAAAGGGTTCCCCAGTGCACCAAGGCATCAAAGGCAACGGAGGGGATAGGCCACCCCAGTAAATATGGGATAAGGACCAAGTGGCCGGAGCTGGACACAGGCAAGAACTCGGTCGCCCCTTGGAGGACTCCCATGGCAACAGCATGTAAAGGGTCCATCAAAGCCTCCTCTGATAAGATGCTGAGAACTCTTCCCAGAGAAGGGAAAAGTTTCCTTCCAGGATGGATTGCCTAATGCGCTTGACCAAATTGACCATGAAGTAAACGTTATGGATGGTGGCTAAGATTGGGGCAAGGATTTCCTCGGCCTTGAAAAGGTGGCGGAGGTAAGCACGAGAGAAGTTGCGGCAAGTATAGCATTCACAAGTAGGGTCTATCGGGTTCGGGTCCCGAGCGTACTGGGCGTTGGTGATGTTAATCTTCCCTTGCCAAGTAAATAGAGTGCCAGTGCGGCCCATCCGAGTGGGCAAAACGCAATCAAAAATGTCAATCCCTCGGCTTATCCCTTCAAAGAAATCTTCCGGGGCGCCAACCCCCAGTAGATGCCTTGGCTTGCCCCGAGGCAGAACGGGGATTACAACTTCCAGCATTTCCCAGGTCTTCTCTTTAGGTTCACCCACCGATAAACCCCCGATGGAGAAACCATCAAAGCCTAAGGAAGCGATGAACCGAGCGCTCTCTCTCCTTAGGTCTGGGAATATACCCCCCTGAATTATTCCGAATAGGGCCTGGTCAGTGCGGCGATGGGCCTTCAGGCATCGCTCGGCCCAGCGATGGGTCCTTTCAGTGGCCTCTTTAACGTAATCTCTTTCCAGAGGGGGAGGACAATCGTCAAGGCAAGTGATGAAATCGGCTCCCAGAAGCTCTTGGATTTCTATTGCCTTCTCCGGCGTCAACAGGTGCATAGAGCCGTCCAGATGGGAGCGGAAAACGATTCCTTCCTCGGTTATGCGGCGGAGGGATTCCAAGCTGTAAACCTGAAAGCCACCGCTGTCGGTCATTATTGGGCGGGGCCAAGCCATGAAGCGGTGCAAGCCCCCAAGCTCGGCTATAACCTCTGGGCCGGGCCTCAGGTAAATGTGGTAGGTGTTGGCCAAAATGAGGGTGACGCCAAGCTCTTCCAGCTCTTTCGGCGTAAGGGCCTTAACCGTAGCCTGAGTCCCAACGGGTGCAAAGACCGGAGTCGGAATTTCCCCATGGGGAGTCCGAATAACCCCAACCCTTGCCCAAGTCTTGGAGTCTTCCTTGAGGATTGTGAACTCAAACGGCTCGTGCATCTGACCCCTGGCGTTCAAAAATACCAGAATTTCGGCCTTGTGTCAAATCCGTTTAGCACTTGCGCCAAGAGACCGCTATCAGATGGTGGAAACAATCTCGGCAAAAGCCGGGGCCTCACCTTAAGAAAGAGGGGCCACGCTACGTCAGACCTCGTTTACCAAACCCCGCAAAAGCAAGAAAAACGCCGGCAGAAACAAGCCAAAAGACAGGAAGCATAAGCGCTACCTCCCGCCTTAGGCCACATCCCGCAATGTGGTAACGATTTATTGGCCCATTACGGATTTGCTTCTTTTGCTTTCCGGGGTTATAATGTGACGAAACTAACCTTAAGGAGGCCACTGTGGACGTAGGGAAAGCTTTCAGCTATGTGTTTGAAGACAAAAATTGGCTTGTCAAACTCCTCATCGGCGGCATCCTACTCTTAATCCCGATAATCAACTTTATCCCCATCGGCTATGCTTTAACTGCTCTCCGCAATGTCGCCGAAGGAAGGGAAAGCCCCCTCCCTGAATGGGATGATTGGGGCGGCTACTTCAAAAAAGGCCTGATGGTTTTCCTGGCCGGCTTAATCTACGCTTTGCCCATCTTCATCCTCAATGGCTTAAATGCGGGCTTTGCAGCAATAGCCAGAGTCCAGGAAGAAGGTGCCTTAGCCACTATAGCCGGGCTATGTGCAGGGCTAATATCCTGCCTAATAGTCATTTACGGCCTTGCGATGAGCTTTTGGCTTTACGGACCCATCACCCTTTACGCCTTAAGAGGCGATTTTGGCTCCATGTTCAAGGTTGGGGAAATATTCCGGTACATTTCCACTAACTTGGGCAACTACTTCTTGGCTTGGATCTTGTCCCTTATAGCTTCGTTCGTGGCTTTCTTCGGCGCAATACTTTGCGTGATTGGGGTCATTTTCACCGAGTTCTGGGCTTATTTGGTTTGGGCTCACCTTCTCGGCCAGGTATGGAGTTTGGCTCCGGAAAAGCCTGGGGCGTGACCTGAACTACTTTTGGAAAACTGAACAAAGCCTCACTGGTCATTGCGGGCTGTTCACTATAAAATAAAACACAGCGAGGGCTCTATGAGGCGCTTGTGGTTGCTTTTTGTCGCCCTCTTTCTCCTCATGCAACAAGCTTTCGCCCAAACTCCAACCCCACAAGCCCAAGGGGTGGTCAAAGGTTATCTGTTCTACAGCCCAACTTGCCCCCACTGCCACCGCATAATTGAAGAATTCCTGCCGAAAATCCAGGAAAAATATGGCAACTCGCTGGAAATTACCCTCTTAAACGTCCAGGAGCCGGCAAATTACCTTTTTTGGGTCTTCATAGAGGACCAAGCTAAAATCCCCCAGGAATCCAGAGGCGTCCCCTTCATGGTCATCGGCCAGTATATCCTCATCGGGGAAATTGACATCCGGCAGCACATGGAAGAAGTTGTTGAGCTCTACCTCAAGCAGGGAGGGGTTGATTATTTAATCCCGCCGGATAAGATAAAGGACGTTTTCGTAATCCCCACTCCGCAGCCACAAGCTAAGCCGGTGCACCTTGCCTACTTTTACCTCGCCGGCTGCCGAGAGTGCGACCAAATTAGTCAAGATTTGGAGTATCTCAAGAAGCGATTCTCAAACCTCGTAGTCCATGCTTTTGATGTGCAGAAGGATGCCCCACTGTGGGAATGGCTGGGAGAAAAGTTAGGAATCCCGCAGGATAAGAGGCTTACAGCCCCGGCAATCTTTGTGGGCAATGATTACCTCTTAGGCAAGGATGTCACCGTTAAGAACATTGAAGAGTTGATTGACAAATACTCCAGCAGCGGAGCGGAGCCTTTCTGGGAAAATTGGAACCGGGAGGAAGCTATAGCCAGCATCTTGAGGCGATTCCAATCCTTCGGCCTCATCACCGTGGCTACAGCTGGGCTTGTGGATGGGCTTAATCCATGCGCTTTTGCTACCTTAATTTTCCTCATTTCGTACCTTACCGTCACCGGCCGCAATAGGTTTCAGATATTAGCTGTAGGCTCGGCTTTTACCTTGGGGGTTTACGCGGCTTACTTTGGCATAGGAGCTGGTTTCCTTAGGGGGCTCCAAGCGTTGCCTTGGCTTCGGGAATTCTCTAAGGGGATTTATGCCCTTACCGCAGCTTTTTGCTTCGCCTTGGCCCTGGCCAGCTTCAGGGATTACCTTAAGGCTCGGCGCGGCGCTCCAGAGGAGATGAGCCTCAAGATGCCTACTCGCCTCCGCCGCTTGGTGAATAAAGTGATAAGGGAGAGCATGAAGGTTCGTTACCTTGCCCCTCTTTCCCTGGCTATAGGCTTCATCATCTCCCTGATTGAGTTCGTATGCACAGGCCAGGTCTATCTGCCCACCCTCCTTTTCATAATGAGTGTGCCTGAAATGCGGGTTCGCGCCTTCGCCCACCTACTGCTTTACAACTTGGCCTTCGTCTTACCCATGGTAGCGGTTTTCCTCCTGGCTTCCTGGGGAGTCTCCTCGGAAAGGCTTGGGCTCTTCTTCAGCCGACACATTAGTTCCGTAAAACTGGCAACCTTCTTCCTCTTCTTGGCTCTGGGCGGTTGGCTTGTCTATGCCTTTTTCGCTTAGGAGAAGCCTATGAGGAAAGTGAACGATAAAGTCTTTGTGGAGACCGGTTTCACTGAAGGCAATGTTGGGTTAATCAAGCTTAAGGAAGGGGTTATCCTCGTAGATGTTCCCCCATCGCCCCAAGAGGCCGAAAGATGGCTTCAGGGAATTAGGGAATCAATCCTTTACATTGTGGTTACTGATTGCCACCCCATGCGCCTTCTTGGCCTTTTGAAAGCTCCTTTCCCCAAGATAGCGCACTACAACCTCAGAGAAGAGCTTCTGGGGGCCAAGGCTTACTTTAAGCTTATATTCCGGGAATGCTACCAAAAGTACTGGGATGGGGAAATGCTTGAGAACTTTGAGCCATTTTTGCCTACCTTCGCTTTCAAAGGGGAAATGACCCTACACCGGGGTAGGGACATTGTAAAGCTGCTTTCCGCACCAGGGCCTACTTCGGCAAGCATAGCGGTTTATCTGCCCAAGGAAAAAATCCTCTTCACCGGAGCCTTAGTGGTCCGAGGCGTTCACCCTGACCTCAGGCTGGCCTTCTCGGCCCGATGGATTGAAAGCCTCAAACGCCTCAAGGCCTTGCCCATTGAAGTGCTCATTCCGGGAAAAGGAGAGCCTTGCGGGCCTGGAGCGATTGATGAGATGATTGACTATTTATCCGAAGTCAGGGGTTTGGTGAAAGAATTCTACCTATCGGGCAAAGGGCGAACCGATGTAGCCAAGCTTGTTAACAATGTTTTGCCTTTCTTCTCTTGTCCTATAGAGCAGGAAGAAGAAGTGCGCACTTTGCTCAGAGCCGGACTCGCCCGCCTTTACGATGAAGTTAAGGCTGAGAATAAAGGAGGTTCCTAATTGTCGTAATTAAAACTGAGGATTTGACAAAGTATTACGGCCCCGTTAGAGGGGTGGAGAATTTGAATTTAGAGGTGGAAGAGGGCGAAATATTCGGCTACTTAGGCCCAAATGGCGCAGGGAAAACCACAACCATTCGCCTCCTGATAGGCAACCTTAACCCTACTTGGGGAAAAGCTTATCTTTTAGGCCATAGAGTTTCCACTCATAGTTTTGCCTGGAAAAAAGACATAGGCTACATCCCTGGCGAGCTAAGCCTATACGGCAACTTAACGGGCGAAGAATTCCTTCGTTATTTCGCCTACTTAAGGGGAGGCGTTGACTGGAGCTATGTGAAAAGCCTCGCCCAGCGCTTTGATTTAGACCTTTCCAAGCCTATAAACACCTATTCTCATGGCAACCGCCAAAAGCTGGGCATAATCCAGGCCCTAATGCACAAGCCTAAGCTTCTAATCCTTGACGAACCCACTCTTGGGCTTGACCCCCTCATGCAGCAAGAGTTTTACAAGATTATGGAAGAAGTCAAGGGGGAGGGCCGAACGGTCTTTATCTCGTCTCACATATTGCCTGAAGTGGAGAAGATTTGCGATAGAGTTGGCATAATAAAAGAAGGGCATCTCATTGTAGTGGAACACGTTCAATCCTTAAAGGCTAAAGCGATGCGTCGGGCTGAGGTGGTCTTCGCTGAAGAGGTAAATCGGGAAGAGTTTGCAAGCCTTCCTGGGGTTAATGATTTGCAGGTTGAAGGTAAAACCCTGCGCTGCTTGCTCAAAGGGGAACCCAATGCCTTCATTAGAGCCCTGGCACGCCACAATGTCATCAGCTTGAGGGTTCAAGATGCCTCTTTAGAGGAGATTTTCCTTGCTTTCTATTCGTAATGTGGAGGTGTCTATGCTGCGCTTAATTTTCCTCAAGACTGTTAGGGATTTCCGGCGTTCCATTTTCTGGTGGTGCATAGGCATGCTGCTGTTAGGTTTGTACACTATTTTGGCTTTTCCAACGGTTAAGGACGCTCTTGCGGACCTGTCACCCTACCTTGACAACCCTCTTTTTAAAGTATTCATGAGGGATTTCAGCACCCTTGCTACGATTGAAGGGTATCTCTCCATAGAGCTTTTCAGCTTTGTAATGCCGATCCTTTCCATCATTATGTCCATCATTTACTTTCTTGGCCTTATCGGACGGGAAGAGGAGAGAGGATACTTGGAACTCCTACTTTCCTTACCATTGCCACGCTGGAGAGTAGCTATTGAGAAAGTCGTTGCAGCTCTGCTTGCCATACTGATAATTCACTTTGCCTTCTGGCTCAGCCTTTGGGTTGGTGGGCTGGCGATGAAAATAAAGGCCGATTACTTGCGTGTCGGTCTGGCCGTTTTGGATTCTTTGCTTTTGGGCCTGGTTTTCGGGGGATTGGCCTTCTTCATTACAGGCCTCGGTTATGGGCCAGGGGTAGCCGGGGGAATTTCAGGTGGGCTTGCTACTGCCTTTTACCTCGTAGAGGCTATAGGCGTGGTCTCAGAGAAGTTTAGGCCTTACCGCAAACTCTCCCTCTTTTATTACTACGGCGGCGGCCGACCTATGGTAGAAGGGCTTAACTGGGGCTATGCAAGCCTTTTTATAGGCCTTACGATACTACTAATAATTGCGGGGATTCTCATCTTCCAACGCAGAGATATAAAGTTGAAAGGGTAACAACTCCGCTGCTGCCTCCCGATTTGCCCCGCTAAATTTCCCTCAAGCTTTTAATTCTCCCGGTTTTGATATATAATTGTGGTGGCCTGAATCCTCTCGCTCGGAGGCAATCAAATGTACAAAATGTATGGTGACCTCGTAATCTACAGCGGCAGGGCTCACCCTGAACTGGCTAAAGAAATCGCTAATTACCTGGGAGTAGAACTTGGGGGAATTGAAATCTTTGAGTTCCCCAACGAGAACACCTTCGTCCGGTTGCTTTCCAGCGTGCGGGCTAAGGATGTCTTCTTCGTCCAGCCTACCTGCTCTCCTGTGAACCGCAACTTGGTAGAATTGCTAATCGCCATTGACACCTTCAAAAGGGACTCAGCAGGCAGGATAACAGCTGTTATCCCCTACTACGGCTACGGCCGAACTGATAAGAAGGACGAGCCCAGAGTCCCCATAACCGCCAGGCTCGTGGCCGACCTCATAACCGTTGCCGGAGCTGACAGGGTCCTCACAGTAGTCCTTCATGCCCCACAAATCCAGGGCTTCTTCAATATACCCGTGGACGAAATCAACGTTTTCTTCCTCCTGGAAGAATATTTCATGGAGAAGAACATACCCGACCTTGTAATCCTGGCTCCGGATGTAGGGGCGGTGAGAAGATGTCGCAACTTCGCCCAAAGGCTCGGTGTACCCCTGGCTATTGTGGAAAAGAGGCGCTATACTGTATCCGGAGGTTCAAAGGTAGAAGATTACGGGATAATTGGCGATGTCAAAGGTAAAAATGTGCTCATCGTTGACGACGAAATAGATACTGGCTCCAGCGTAGCCCACGCTTACGCTGCCGCTAAAAATTTCGGCTGCAAAGATGTATACGTATGCGCTGTGCACCCTATCCTCTCGCCCCCTTACTGCTACCAAAACCTGGAGGGGTTGGATATAAAAGAAATCGTGGTCACTAACACCGTGCCCATAAGCCCGGAGAAAAGGGCAAGATTACCCAAAATCCAAGTTGTATCCATCGGCCCATTGCTTGGGGAAGTTATAAGGCGCATACACATGGGGGTTTCGGTAGGAGCTTTGTTCAAGGAGTAGGAGGAGAAAGTGTTCAAGAAGCTGATAGATACAGTCTTAGGCGACCCTAACGAGAAGGAGTTAAAGAAGCTTGAGCCTCTGGTCGGGGAGATAAACTCCCTGGAACCAGAGATGGAGAAACTCTCCGATGAAGACCTGCGGAAGCTCACGGAGGAGTTCAGGAGAGAGCTCTGGAAGGAGACGGCCGCTTTAAGGGAAAGGGTGGAGGAGAAAAAGGCTCAGCTTGAGGCTGAAGAGGACCCAGAGATAAGGGAAAAGCTTGAGGAAGAATACCGCCGCTTGGATGAAGAACTACGGCAAGCGGAAGAGAAATATTTAGACCGCATCCTGCCCAAAGCCTTTGCGGCTGTAAGGGAAGCCTCCAAACGGACCATAGGCCTGCGCCATTTTGACGTCCAGCTAATGGGTGGGATTGTCCTCCATCAAGGCAAAATAGCCGAGATGAAAACCGGCGAAGGCAAAACCTTGGTGGCAACTCTCCCCGTTTACCTCAATGCCTTAACCGGCCGCGGCGTCCATGTAGTAACCGTCAACGATTACTTGGCCAAAAGGGATACCCAGTGGATGGGGCCAATTTACCACCTCCTGGGCCTAAAAGTGGGAGTAATCCAATCCCTGGCCGCTGACCCCGCCATGAGTTCGTTCATTTACGACCCCAATTACATCTCCGAGGACGACCGCTACCAGCACTTGCGGCCCGTCTCCAGGCGAGAGGCCTACCTGGCCGATGTCACTTACGGCACTAACAACGAATTCGGCTTTGATTACTTGCGGGATAACATGGTCCAGGACCTCTCGGAATGCGTGCAGAGGGAGCTGAATTATGCTATCGTGGACGAGATTGACAATATACTCATAGACGAAGCCAGAACCCCTCTCATCATCTCCGGCCCGGCCCAAGAATCAACCGAACTTTACCAAACTTTTGCCCGCCTTGTCCCGCACCTCACCCCAGGAATAGACTACCAAGTAGATGAGAAGGCCCGGATTGTGACCTTGACCGAGGAAGGAATTGCTAAGGTGGAAAAAATGCTGGGGATTGAAAACCTCTATTCTCCTCAGTATTTCCACCTCCTTCCTTACCTGGACAATGCCCTTAGAGCCT
>CAZPWR010000272.1:0-1817 GCA_964590555.1 uncultured Anaerolineae bacterium
AGAGGGAGGTAAATTTGTTCCCCTTTTCCCGAACTTACGCCCACCTTGGCCGATACCGGGAAATTGTCGGCATCTTAGTCAAATATGGGGTGGATGAACTTTTTGAGCGGGTAGGGGCGGGCAGAATCCTCCCTTTCCCCAAGCGCCTTCATACTGAAGAAGCCTCCAAGCTTGGGGCTCCCAAAAGGCTCAGGATGGCCTTAGAGGAACTTGGCCCAACTTTCATCAAGTTCGGCCAGATCTTGAGCACTCGCCCCGACCTTCTGCCGCCAGCCTACATAAGGGAGTTGGCCAAGCTTCAGGATACAGTCCCCCCTTCCCCTTGGGAAAAGGTTCGGGCTCTTGTGGAGGAGGAACTTGGGGCTTCTATAAGCAAAGTCTTCGCCTCCTTTGACCCCGAACCTATTGCTGCGGCCTCTCTGGCTCAAGTGCACAAAGCAACGCTCCCCTCTGGCGAAAAAGTCGTCGTTAAGGTTCAGCGCCCAGGGATTGAGGCCGTAATTGAGAAAGACCTGGATATCCTCAGCGAATTAGCCTACCTTGCCCGCCAGACCCCTCTGAGGGAATTTTACGACCCCTTGGAGATTGTGGATGAGTTCTCTTTCACCCTCAGGAACGAGCTCAACTACATCCGAGAAGGCCTCAACGCCGAGCGCTTCCGGCAGAATTTCCGCGATGAGCCCTTCCTCTACATCCCCAAAATCTACTGGGATTATACCACCACCAAAGTCTTGGTTATGGAAAGGCTTGAAGGGATAAAGATTGACGATATTGAAGCCATTGATGCTGCCGGGATTGACCGCCACACCGTAGCTCTGAACGCAGCACGGATAATAATCAAAGAGGTGTTAGTGGACGGATTCTTCCACGCCGACCCCCATCCAGGAAACTTTTTCGTGATGGAAGGCGGGGGCATAGGGGCGATGGATTTTGGCATGGTGGGCTATTTGAGCCGCCGGGATAAGGAGGACCTCATCCGCCTCTACATTTTCGCTGTGAGGATGGATGCGGAGGGGATCGTAGAGCAGCTCATAAACATGGGAGCAGCAAGGCCAGGTGTGGACAGGACTGCCTTGGCCCGCGATATCTCCAGGCTCTTAGGGAAATATTTCGGCGTGCCCTTAAAGTACCTCCGAGCCACCGAGCTTATGGAAGAAATCACGCCATTGACTTACCGCTACAGCTTACGCCTCCCTTCCCGGTTCTGGCTTCTGGGCAAAACATTAGGGATGATGGAAGGGGTTGGGCTTAAGCTTGACCCCGATTTTGACATCTTCGCCGTGAGCGAGCCTTACATCCGCCGGTTCATACTCCAAATGTTTTCACCGCAAACTTTCGGGGAAAGGTTCTTACGCGAATTTGTCTTCTGGACCGATTTCCTGGAGGCCCTGCCACGCCGTCTCCCGGCCCTCATGGAGCAAGCGGAAAGGGGGGATCTGAGGCTAAGCGTTGGGATTAAAGAGGCTGGGGAGCTTGGCCGCCGCTTCCGGGAGGCTACCAACCGCCTGGCCTTGAGCATCCTCCTGGCTGCCTTCATCATTTCCTCAGCCGTTATGATTGCTGCTTGGCCAGTAATAAGCCAGGCAAGGTGGGGGATGTGGGTATTAACCTTAATATTCGTGCTCTCCGCTCTCCTCGGAATCTGGCTTTTCTTCTCCATACTCCTTGGGATGCGGCGGTGAAACTTAGCGCTCTGAATGGGGTTTAATTTCCAAAAAGGAGGTGGTGGTTATGAAGTATGCCAGGATAACCGGGTGGGGAAAATACGTTCCGGCCAAAGTGCTCACAAACTTTGACCTGGAGAAGATTGTGGAAAC
>CAZPWR010000273.1:0-2315 GCA_964590555.1 uncultured Anaerolineae bacterium
TGCCATAACTGTGGCCATCATAGATACCGGGGTTGACCGGTACCACCCAGAGTTCTACGGCAGGATTGTCCAGGGCTGGGATTTTGTGAACAATGACCCCTATCCCGATGATGACCACTGGCACGGCACCCACGTAGCCGGTATAGCTGCAGCACAAGGGAACAACAGCCAAGGGGTAGCTGGGGTTGCTTGGAACGTGAAAATCATGCCTCTCAAAGTCTTGGACTCTTCAGGCAGCGGAACCGATGTAGATGTGGCTGAGGCAATCATTTGGGCTGCAGACCGAGGGGTGAAGATTTTGAACATGAGCCTGGGAGGAGACAAAAGCTCAAAAGTTCTGGCTGACGCAGTGGATTACGCCTACCGTAAAGGCTGCCTGATGGTGGCTGCCGCTGGCAATGAGAGAACAAACCAGGTCTTTTACCCTGCTGCTTACACCCAAGTTATCGCTGTCTCAGCCGTAAACTACTACTCCGGCACCGCTTGGTACTCCAATTACGGGCCAGAAATAGAAGTAGCAGCGCCAGGGGGGGATGGAGGCTACTCAATACCAAGTACAGTGCCGGGTTGGTATGGCTACTATACCTACGCAATTGGGACCTCTATGGCTACCCCTCACGTTGCAGGACTGGCGGCCCTGCTGTGGTCGGCAAACCCAAGCCTTACTGCGGCTCAAGTCCGCTACTGCATCACTTCTACAGCTGTGGATTTGGGGAACCCTGGCCGCGACTGGTATTACGGATACGGGGTTATTGATGCTGCCGAGGCTCTCAAGGCCAAGCTGAGGCTGAAGCCCCCAAGCATATCTTTCCTGGCCGATTCCTCAGGCTTTGTCGGGCCTTATACAGCGACTGTTTCGGTGGAAAATCCGAGGTGCGTGCCTCTAAGCTGGACCGCACGCATAAGCTCAACGGGTTGGCTTACTTTCTCAGCCGGAGGAAGCCTTGTCTACCAGGGGATAAATGGAACTATCCGGATTACAGCTACTTTGCCTGCGACCTTTGGCTTCTACAGCGGACAGATCCTCGTTACCGGTACGGCTGCCGGTGGTCAGGTGGTTACGGGAACCGTTAACGCCACTTTGACTTATCTTGAGGAGCTTTTTAAGGTATTCCTGCCCTTAGTGCTCAAAGGCTAAGGCTTAAGCTCTATGCGCCCTTTTTCGGCTAAGGTTGAGGGGTCGTAAACTATTACCACAAGCTTCCCTACCCCAGGCTTAAGGTTGAACTCGTAGGCATCCACTACCAGTTCCCCTGGCTTCCACTTGGTCGTGGGGTAAGCGAAGTGCACCGGAACCTTATCGCTCTGAGCCAGCATTCGGCCTTCGGAATCGTGAAAGCGAACTGATACTTTGAGGTCGTCGGTGAGGGGCTTCAAAGCCCTCCAGTAGAGGTTAACCAAAATGCGAGGGGGGATGGGAGGAACCGGCCACCGCCTTGGTGGCTCCGGAAGGACTAAGACTTCGTACCCTTCAAGCCTGAGCCCGCCCACAACCTCAACCCCGACTGGCCTTTCGGGGGCGATTTCGGGAGGGGGTGAATCCCAAACCCTTATCAGGCTCCCTTGCGCCCACAGCCGGTAGTGGTCCGGAAGGCCAGGGAGGGATCGGGTAAGGTAAACCGGCCGCCCCTCCCCTAAGGCCTCCTTCACCACCCTTAACCTCTCCTCCTCCGGGTCGGCCGCTATTACGGATGCGGTGGGATTGAGGTGGTATATCTCCTGGAAGTACCTCATGAGAGTGCTTTCCCCCAGTAGCCCTACTACAACCGCCCCCTCGCCCTTTGCCGAAGAGACCATAGAGGCCCCCAAAGCGTAGACCTCAAGCTTACGACTGCGGTCAAGCGCATGGAAATGGCTTGCTCCGACCAAAAGGGGCTGCAGGGAAGCGATGGCCAACAAAAGAAGCCGGACGGGAAACCACTTAAGGCCCAGGAAGAATTCCACCCCCACGCTTAAGGCCACCGAAAATAGCAAGAAAGAAGGGATGAAGAAAACCTCAGGGTCGGGAACCCGGTAGATTAGGCCGAACAAAGTGAAAGCGGCGAAGGCCAGCCACCAGATAATCCCCCTGCGGTTTCCGAGCCTGGCCAGCCCGATAAGCCCTAAAGCTATCCCGACCGCACCGAACTGGGAGAGCCACAGTTTAATGTGCCAAGTTAGGGGAGTTGGACGCGCCAAAGGGTTCTCTCGCAGGAAAACCCCGTAACTTGATACCGTCACCCACTGGATGAAACCTTCCAAAGTGTTACGGTAAGTCCCGTCAAGGGAAGAAACCGTTATCCCCCTCAGAGGGATGTAAAGGTAGAAGGCCAGAG
>CAZPWR010000274.1:0-3120 GCA_964590555.1 uncultured Anaerolineae bacterium
TCTTTGGCGTGCTTCAAAAATAGGTTTACAGCGGATGTCTTGCCTTCGCGGCGTTCCTGGACCAAAAGTTTTATCCTGGGGTCCTTTTTCTGATACTCTTGAACTATGTCCACGGTGCGGTCGGTGCAGCCCGAGGCCACAACTATTATCTCCGTAATTTCAACTTCATGCAGCTTCTGGTTGAGGAGGGCATCCAATAGCTTGCCGATATTGGCCTCTTCGTTGTAAGCGGTAACACCAACACTGCAACGGATTTTGCCTTCTCCCCCCAAGCTTCTCCCCCCTGAAAGGATGTGCCAAAATTATAGCACAGAACGGAAAGGAAGGGAAATGCCGTTGCGAGGTTGTCATTGCGGGCCCCCGAAGGGGGCGAAGCAATCTCCGGCCAGCGGTGGAGATTTCTTCGGCAGCTTGCGCCGCCTCGCAATGACGTATAGCCATCAGGG
Organism: uncultured Anaerolineae bacterium; assembly: GCA_964590555.1. Taxonomy (GTDB): domain Bacteria; phylum Chloroflexota; class Anaerolineae; order SpSt-600; family SpSt-600; genus SpSt-600. The sequence continues at coordinate 447 of CAZPWR010000274.1, forward strand.
GAAATCGCTTTGGGCACTTCGCAAACTCCTCGGGGACTTATCCCCATAGGCTTAGGATTTGCCAAGCTTTTGGGTCCAACTCGGGGCAAGGTTGACCCCCTGTAAGGAATTAGCAACTCGCTACCTTTTAAACCGCCTTTGCAGGGGTAAATGAATGTGGGGACACTACTCCCAGGAGGGGGCTCCGCCTCTAGTTTAATAAGGGTCGGCGGAGGCCGACCTTTGGCCGAAGGCCCGAAGAGGCAGATTTCAATCGGCGTGAAAACGGCAAGATTAGGCTAAGTTACGGCGGAAAAATTCAACCGTAGCTTTCAGCCCTTCTTCCAAGGGGACAAGCGGTTCCCAGCCCAGTTCGCGCTTGGCTTTATCGGCTTTGAGGCATATTTTGAACACTTCTCCCTGCTTGGGTGGGCCGTGCACGGCCATACCTGGGCAACCCGTCCGCTCCTTTATGAGCCGGAAAATTTCGTTGACCGATGTGCCTTTGCCCCAGCCCAGGTTGTAAATCCCACACCCCGCTTTCTCCAAAGCCAAGAGGTTGGCCCTGGCCACATCCTCCACGTAAAGGAAATCCCTCTCCTGTTCCCCCGACCCATTGATTACAGGCTGTTCGCCTCGCAGCATCTGCCCTGTGAATATCGCTACCACACCGGCTTCTCCAAAGGGGTCTTGCCTTGGACCATAAACGTTAGGGTAGCGTAGGGAAACGTATTCAAGGCCGTAATTGAGGTAATATAAGTGCAAGTAATGCTCCACAGCGTGTTTGCTGGCACCATAGGGGTCCAAAGGGTTTATGGGATGCTCCTCATCAACCGGAAGGTACTCGGGCTCCCCGTAGACGGCACCGCCTGTGGAGGCATAGATTATCTTTTTAACTCCGTAGCGGCGGGCCAGCTCCAAGAGGTTGAGCGAACCTAAGATGTTGACCTCGGCATAAAGCACTGGCTTGAGCATTGATTCCCGGACGTTAACCAAAGCGGCCTGGTGGGAGATAACCTCAGGCCTTTCCTTGGCAAATACTTCTTCCAGCTCAGGGGAACGGATGTCCACCTGGTAGAAGCGGGCTTTAGGGTTCAAGTTTTCCACTTTACCCGTGTGCAAATTGTCTACCACCACAACTTCATGCCCTTCTCGGATGAAGAAATCCACTACGTGCGAGCCGATGAAGCCGGCGCCTCCTGTTACCAAGATTTTCATGAATCCTCCTTTCGGGGGCGGAATCGGTAAAGCCAGTACAAGGCTATAGAACCAGCTACCGCGGCATTTAGCGATGAGACTTTGCCTTCCATCGGGAGTTTGAGGAGGAGGTCGCACTTTTCCCTTACCGTAGGCCTTAGTCCCTTCCCTTCGCTTCCTACTACTAAGGCAATGGGGAAGGGAGGGCTGGTCGTCCACAAATCTTGGGCTTGAGGGAGGGCTTCAAGCCCGGCAATCCAGAACCCTTCCTCTTTCAGCTTCTCCAAGGTTCGGTTGAGGTTTGGGACCTGGACAATTTTGAGGTGCTCAACAGCTCCGGCCGAAGCCTTCACCACGGCTGGGGTTATCCCTACGGCATTTCGCTCTTGGATTATGACCCCTTTAACGCCTGTGGCCTCGGCTGTGCGCAGGAGGCTCCCCACGTTTTGCGGGTCCTGCAATAAATCCAGGACCAGTATGACCCCTTCCTCGCCTTGCAGGATTTCATCCAAAGAGGCGTAGGGGTAAGGGGAGGACTCCAGGAGAACGCCCTGATGGGAACCATCGGGCACGGCGGAATCAAGCCTTTCTTTTGGCATGAAGATAGGGTAAAGGCCGAAGCGACCAGCTAAAGATATGATTTCACTTATCGGCGGAGAATCCCTCGTCCCTTCGGCCAGGATGAGGCGGTAGAACTTTCGGCGCCTGGCCTTAAGGGATTCCAGCACGGGGTGGCGGCCGTAGAGAAATTCTCGCCCAGGATTTGGCCTTAGAATCTCCTCTCTTAAACCCTTGCCCTTCGCCACCTGGTCCCCTGAGGTGTATCTTCAAGGATTATGCCCAGTTCCCGCAACCTCGCCCTTATGCGGTCGGCTTTCTCCCAATCCTGAGCCTTACGGAATTCCTGGCGCAGTTCTATCAGGAGCTGGATGAGCGGTATTTCCAGCTCTCCCCTTACTTCCTCCGGGAACTTCTTGGGGATTATGCCCAAGATAGTATCGCCAAGCTCGGTGTAGAGGCTGTCTATAGCCATCAAGGCATCTTTGGAAAGGGGCCGATCGCTTGCAAGCCAAGTGTTAACTTCTCTTGAGAGCTCAAAGAGCTCGCCGATGGCTAAGGGGGTGTTGAAATCGTCCTCCATGGCCGCAAGGAAGCGAGCCTTACGCGAAGCCAGAACATCAGCTACGTCCTGGGGGATGGGGCCGGTCTCGGAGAAGGGGATGCGTTCCCTTACCTCCCTAACTGTGTTCCATAGCCTCTCAAGTCCCCTCTCCGCAGCCGATAAGGCTTCATCGGAGAAGTCCAAAGGCGAGCGGTAATGGCTGGTTAGGATGAAGAAACGCACTGTCATAGGACTATAACGTTTGAAGAGGTCCTTGAGGTAAATGGCGTTCCCCAAGGACTTGCTCATCTTAACCCCTTCAACCGTCACCATGTTGTTGTACATCCAGTAACGGACAAAGGGGACGCCATAAGCGGCCTCGCTTTGGGCGATTTC
>CAZPWR010000275.1:0-2151 GCA_964590555.1 uncultured Anaerolineae bacterium
CGATATACTTTCAAGCCAAGGCTTCCAACAAGTGGACGTCTTAGCCCTCATAGAAAGGCTTGCCTCTATCTTGGCCGAAAACATGGCGGTTCCGGGTAGAAACGTGGAAGTCAAAGTTCAGGGGCAGACCATTTTCCTGCCAGCCCGCCCTGCTACGGCCTTAGCCTTAGCCGTCAATGAACTCATCCAAAACGCCCTGGAACATGCTTTTGTCGGAAAAGACAGAGGCACAATATCCATCACCGTAGGGCAAGCCAGGGAAAAATTTTCCGTGGAAATAACTGATGACGGAGTAGGCTTCAGAGGGCCGCAGCACAAACAAACCTTAGGCCTACAAATAGTCCAAACCTTAATAGAAGACGATTTAAAGGGCTCTTTTACCATAAAGAGTGGGGAAAAGGGCAAAGGGACGCAGGCCTTAATTGAAGCGCCTCTCCCCAAAACCCTAATATCAGGTTAAGAGGAAGAGGCCATGGAGGAGAAGGGGATTAAGGAAAGGCCGAGCCTTCCTCAGCCTTATATAGACCTGGAACAAGCTGCAGCTGCGATTGAAAGCAAACTGCCTAACACCTCTCAAACAACCGCTTACCCCGTTCTTTTGATGCTTTCGGGCCTCCCGGGGACTGGGAAATCTTACCTGGCCAGGAAACTCTGCGAGAAAATCCCGTTTGTAGTTGTGGAATCAGACTTCGTCCGCAAGACCCTCTTCAACCCTCCAACTTATTCCCCACGGGAGAGTGCGATCGTCCACAGAGTATGCCACATCTTGATTGACCGGCTACTCAAGAAGAAGCTAAGGGTAATTTTTGACGCCACGAACCTATCCGAAATGCACCGAGAATACGTCTACCGCTTGGCCGAAAAGAACAACGCCAAATTGGTGATAGTCCAAACCGTAGCTCCTGAAGAGGTGGTGAAGGAAAGGCTTGAGAAACGCCACACCGCTCGTGACGACCACGACCTATCCGATGCCGATTGGGGGGTTTATTCCCGGATGAAGCAATACCGAGAACCCATCGGGAGGCCTCACATAGTAGTGGACACAAGCAGGGATTTGAATGAAGAAATCCAGAAAATCCTAAGGGCGCTTCAGCGATGAAAAGCTTAATAATCTTCAACCCCGCAGCGGGTCCCCGTCGTAATTGGGAAGCATTGACTAAAGCCGCTTTCGCCTTAGAAAGGGGCGGATGGAAAGTAGAAATAGTGGAAACCGAAAAGAGCGATGAAGTCCACAAACTGGCCAAAGAAGCTGCTTCCTCAGGCTACGATGCCGTAATAGCTGCTGGAGGAGATGGCACAGTCAACGGTGTAGTAAATGGTATAGTGGGAACAGAAACAGCCTTAGGGGTCTTACCCCTCGGTACCGGGAACGTATGGGCGCGCCAGCTGGGCTTAACCTCCGCCAACCTCTTCCTTAGCTCGCCAGATGCAATTAAGGCCGCTGAAATCCTCTTGGAATCATCTATAGCTCAAGTAGATGTAGGCCTCGCCAACGGCCGTCACTTCCTACTCTGGTGCGGGATAGGGATAGATGCCTTGGTCACTGAAGAGGTAGAATCGCATCCCGAAGTGAAAAGAAGGCTTGGCCCTACTGCTTTCGTAGTAGCCGGGATAATAACAGCCATGACCTTTTTGGGGACCAGAACCACTTTCCAGTTTGATGGGAAAACGATAAGGCGCCGGATTATCCTGGCCATAGTGAGCAACATCCGCCTGTATGGAGGGATAGTCAAAATCGCCCCTTACGCCCGATTGAACGATGGACTGCTGGACCTGTGCATCTTCAAAGGCTACCGCTTCCCTCACCTTGTCCACCATGTCTACTCGGTATTTTCCGGCCACCATTTGAGCGACCCCCTGATAGAAATGAAGCGAGTGTTCAAACTTACTGTAAAGACTGCTCGGCCCTTTTCCGTTCAAGTGGATGGAGAACCCATAGGCAAAACCCCTGTGCAGATAGAGGTTAAGCCTCAAGCCCTCAAAGCTCTAATCCCCCCTACCTGCCCTCCGGAACTCTTCAGCCGAAACCAAGGCATGTCTCAATCTCGTCGGGCGTCTTCTTCGGGTCCAGGGCTTTCCGTTTTTTAAACGTGGGCAGCCTTTCACGCCAATTAAAATCGGCCTCTTTTGGCCTTCGGCCAGGGTCGGCCT
>CAZPWR010000276.1:0-7821 GCA_964590555.1 uncultured Anaerolineae bacterium
GCTCTTCCGATCTTCGCTCTCCGGATTGGGCGACGAAGGCCCAGAGGCCCAGCTTCTAACCCACTCCCTTAAGGCTTCAAGCGATAGTTCATGCTCAAGCTCCTTGAACCCTGAACCTGAGGCAAAATCCAACTTGCGGAGATTAGCCAGCGCTCGGAGGCCATAGTAACTTTCGGAGGAAAGGGTGTAAGCTCTTTCCCAATAGCTCCTGGCCTCGGCCCACTGCCCTTTCCTCATCAAGGCTTTCCCAAGCCAGAAGTAGGCCCTGGGGCTTCCCGCTTCTTTCCAAAGCTTTATGGCTGAATCCAAATCCCCTGCCCTGTAAAGGGCCAAAGCTGCTCGGAAATAGGCCTCCTCTTTATCCTTCACCGCTGTTTTAAGGTAAAGGCTTGAAGCCTGGACAAAATCACCTTTATCCTCCAGAAGGCGAGCCGCCCGCATGAGGGCTTTCGTGGTGAAAGGGCTATCGGGGTAGAGCTCAGCCAGCTTCTGGTATGCGGATATGGCTTCCTCCTTCCGGCCGGCTTGCTCTAAGGTCCTGCCCTTCTCCCACCAGCCTTCGGGAACAAGAGTGCTTTCGGGATGGGTGTAAATAAGCCAATCCCATTCCCTCAAAGAAGCCTGGTAATCCCCAAGTTTACGGTAAATCAGGGCTGCGTAATAGTGAACCTCGGCTTTGTGTTCTGAGGGGTGAGCGGCAATGTAGCGCCCAAAGGCCAAGAGGGCCGCACCGCAAGCTTGGGGGTAAGAGGAACAGGCGTAATAATCCACCAAACCCCTCAAGTAATCGTCCACCGGCTCATTGGCCTCCACCAGTTCTATCAAGGATAAGTAGGAGTAGGGGGATTCGGGGGCAAGCTCAAGGGCTTGGCGGAATAGGCTGAAAGCTTTGCGCGCATTACCCGCTTCCTGATAGACCCTGCCGCAGTGGTAATTCAGGCGGGCGCGGACAGAGGAGGCAAGCGCAATTTTCCCCAGGCTTCGGCATTCTTCCAAAGCCTGGTCGTAACTTTTAGCTTTGGATAACGCCTCAATTGCCTTCTCCCGGAGGGAGATGGAACCGTTTAACTCGTAAGCTTGCCTGTATGCCCTTACTGCCTCCCGATAATAGCCCATTTGCAAGTAGAGGTCGCCAGCTTCCTCCCAAGCGACATCGGAGAGGGGACCGCCACTTTGGGCATAGCGCAAGTAAGCCTGAAGAGCCGCCTGATCGTTTCCGGTTTCTTTGTAAAGGCGGCCGAGACGCAGCGATAAAGGAGAAGCCCTTGGGTCTTGAGGGTAAAGGGCGAGGAATTCTTGCCAAACCTGCAGGGCCTCCTGGGCCTTGGCTTCTTCCTCCAGGCACTCCCCGAGGGCAAAGAGGGCATCGGGGTTGGAACGCAAGCCCTCAAGGAGCCTGATAGCCTCAGCGCATCGCCCTTCTTCCTTGAGAGAAAGTGCTTCCTCTAAGCCATCATTGGCTTGAGCCCCTACCTCCAGAGCCCCGGAAACAACCAAGAGCAAAACCAGCGCTAAAGCAAGCACCCTCATCACCAAATGCTATCCAAAATTATCCCAAGGAAAAGGGCTGCCAAGTAAGGGCTTGTGACCTTGAAAGCCAGCCAGGCGTTCTTAGGGGTGGGCTTGAACCAAAGGTAAAGGTTAGTTGCCAACAAAGCAGCACCGGGAATGTAGGCCAGCAAAGCGTAAATAACCCCAAACCGGCCAACGAAGTGAATTAAGACCGAAGCGATGAACATAAGCAGAGAAGTGGAGACTATGCACCGCAGCACCTTTTTTTCGCTCGTTACTACTGGGAGCATTGGTACCCCGGCCTTGGCGTAGTCATCGCGGTAACGGATGGCCAGGCTCCAAATATGTCCTGGGATCCATAGCACTATCAATGCTGCCATCAAGAAGGGCAAAAGCGCCACATCCCCACGCATAGCCGCCCATCCGAAAAGGGTTGGGGCACCGCCGCTGAAGGAACCAAGGATTATGTTCCAAGGAGTGCGGCGCTTGGAAAGGAGGCTGTAGATTACAATGTTGTCAAATAGCCCGAAGAGCATCCAAAAGAAGGCCCAAGCGTTCAGCGAAGCCGAAAGTAGGAGAGCAATAGCACTTAAGACAATCCCCCAGGCCAGCGCCTCCGCAGGCGAGATTATCCCCTGAGGCAAAGGACGGCGGCGCGTCCGCTCCATTATGGCATCTATGTCCCGGTCAATGTAACAAGTGATAGCGTTAGCCCCAGCACAGCCGGCAGTTATGGCCACAAAGGCCTTGACGAACCTACCCCAAGGCATAGCCGGCCCTGCGGCCGCTACCATCCCACCAATAGAAGTGAAGACCAAAAGGTAGAGGAGCCGGGGCTTGGTCACGAAGATGTAGCCCTTTATTCTTGAAGCCAGGCTTATTCTCTTTGCTTTAGCCAGTTCTCCTTCCATAGCCTTACCTCCGATTGGTCTTTTACTTTTGCTAAAAGCTCTGCCACCGTAAGGCCTAAAACGGGGTGGGCCAAGTCGGGGGCGATTTCGGCCAAGGGAACTAAAACGAAGCGCCTCTCGTGCAAACGTGGGTGGGGGATGGTGAGCTTCTCATCTGAAAGGACCAAGCCATCGTAAAGTAGGATATCCAGGTCAATGACCCTTGGCCCCCACCTTATCCCTTCACCCCGCCCCATTTCCCTCTCAATCGCCTTGAGGAAATCCAAAAGCGGGTACGGGGCAAGGTCTGTCTCTCCAGCGCAAACCGCATTCAAAAACCAAGGCTGCGCCGCATAGCCTACAGGCTCTGTTTCGTAAAGGGATGAAAGCCGAGTGATTCGGACTTTCTCCCCGAGCCTTTTTACGGCCTCAACGATATTCCTCTCCCGGTCTCCAAGGTTGGACCCGAGCCCGAGGTAGACTTCGGCCATTATCTCTTCACCCCGATTTTGCTCAATTTCTCCAGGATGAAATCCTCAGGCAATGGGCCCCCAAGGGTTAAATCTACAATTTTACCGGAGGAATCAATCCAATAAGTAGTGGGTAGCCCCATTACCCTATATCGGTTAGCAACCTCTCTCTTCGGATCCAGCAGTATAGGGAAGGTCAAGCCCATCTCCTCTACGAATTTCTTGACTTTTTCGGGAGACTCGCCAACGTTTATTGCCACAATGTTGAGGCCGGAAGGGCCGAGTTCCTCATACAATCTCTGGAAAGTAGGCAACTCTTCTCGGCAAGCAGGACACCACGTAGCCCAGAAGTGAAGCATTAGGGGTTTACCCTTGAAATCCTCAAGGCTTTTCTCCTGGCCATCAATGGATGGGAGGACGAAAGAAGGGGCCAAGCTTGCCCCCTCAAGGGAAGGGCCTTTGGCTTTGCAGCTTAAAAGGGCTAAAGTAGTTAAGACAATGAAGATCACAGGCTTCGCTTGGCTCATAAGACACCCCTCCGCATCTCTTCAGCTCTAAGGCGCAGCTGTTCTCGCAAGAGCCTTATGTCCTTCGGAGCGAGCCAAGCCGCAAACGAGAAGAAGAAGGCACAAATAATCCAGGCCGAAATGCAAATTATGAGTATAGCCGTCCTGAGGTCAGCACGTACCGCTATTATCCCGGCCATAAGTGGGGAAAGAGCTGCTCCAGCCGACTCAATGAAATACTGGATAGCCAAAGCGGTGCTTCTGACTTCAGGCAAAGTCACGTCGTAAACGGTGGAGACCACGTTAGGGGCAGCGAAGGGGATGAACAAGGCCGTAAGGCAAAGCATAACCAGGAAAGTGCCTTTCGCTTCCACCGGGATGTTCATGGTTACAAATAGCAGCACTGCCCCCGTTATAACCCCGAATGTGGAGACAAAAAGTCTGCCGCGGATGGTACGCCTGAAGAAGAAATCCCCCAATGCCCCACCTACAAAGTAACCTGAAGCCAACACTAAAACCGCCAGCAACATCGTCACCATGACTTCTTGCGAAGAATAGCCCCTTTCAACCTCAAGATAACGGAAAAACCAGTAGGTTATGACATTCCAGGGGAAGACGCCGAAGAATCCTTGGGTGAAGAGGAAGAGGAGGGTGGGCTTGCGGAAAAGCCCCTTAGCTACCTTCCAATCAAACCGGTAAACTTTTATCTGCTCCAGCTCCGCCAGCTCCGGCTCGCTCCTTCCCCTGGGCATGTCCTTTACCCCGAAGAAGATGACGGCTGCCAAGATTATGCCTATTGAGCCTGTTATGTAAAATACTCCCCTCCATCCCAAAACATCCCGCAGGGATAAGGCCAAAATCATCCCCAGAAGGTAGCCTGAGGGCATGGCGATTTCCAGGAGGCCGTAAATCCTACCTCGGGTATGGGGGCCGAAATAGTCGGCCACGAGGCTGTAGAGCCCAGGGTAGCTGGAGTCATCAATACCTGTGGAGGCCCTCGTGGCCAAGAAGGTCGGATAAGTTGGGGCGATGGCACTTAGCCAAGTAGTGGAACCCCAGATAAAAGAGGCTAAAGCCAAAAGCTTTGGCCGGGCAAAGCGGTCGTAGAGGAAGCCCCAAAGGGGGTAAAACAGAGCACCCACAATTAAAGCGCCTGTGAAAACGGCCCCCATTTGAGCTTCGTTTATCCTAAACGTCTCCATTATCGGCGTAGTGAGCGGGCCGATTAGGAGTTTATCGGCCTGGTGGAGGAGGATGAAGGCAAAGAAAACAGCTACCACAAACCATCTGTATCTTCCGGGGTTGTTCATGGCTTAGTCCTCCAAAGGAGTTTTGCCCATCTTAACGGTGCAAAAATCCCCATGCCTATGAAAGGCAAGGGCAATGCCAAAAGCCCGTTCAGGAAAAGTTGCCAAAGGCCCATGAATTGAGCTACGTATAGGCCTAAAGGGGGGATAAAGTAAGCTGGCTTTGCTCCCATCAGGAGAAAGCCAAAGGCCACAGGGAGAGAGGTAAAGTAAAGGGCCCACAGCCCGTAGCTGGCCAGAAATTCCCCCGCTTCCATCGCTTCCTCTTCCCCTTCCAAAAGGAGCCAGAGCAGAGGGAGTAAAGCCGGAAGGTAGATGGAAAGAAGGGTTCGTTTCAGAGCGAAGGGCGTTGGCCCCATGCGGACTAAAGCATCCCACGAAAGGTAAGGCCATTCTTGGCGGAAAAGCCAAGCATTCAAAGTGAAGGAAAGCAAGCCAGCCAGGAACGGTACAAAGAGCTGGCGCCTGTAAATTAGCGCTAAAACGATAGGCCAAACCAAGACCCAGGAGAGGAAAAAAGGGAGCCTTTTCCACCGGCCGGCAGCCAAGGCCTCAGCCCTGGCCTTATCTATGGCCAAATCGGCCTCTTTCAAGGTCAGCCCAGCCAACTCCATGGCCCCATAAGGGTTGCCAAGCTCCAGAGAATTCAGAGCCAACTTAGCATCACCCTTTAAGCCCTCGTCAAGGCCTCGGCCTAAAAGCTCCTTGGAGTAGAAATCGGCCAAGGAAACCCGCTGGCTGGCTACCGAAACCAGTTTCAAGGCCCTAAGTTCATCGGTAAGGGAAAAGGCTTGCAAGAGCGGAGGGCCCCTTGCAACAGCAGGGGGCGGGGAACCGGAAGCAGCCGCAAGGGTTGGGGCGATGTCCAAAGCGAAAATTTCACCGTAGTAACCCGGCATAACCCCTTTCCCAAGCAGAATGAAAGAGCTGGGGGCGAGGATGGCTAAAATGTCCCGGGAAGCATTAAAGCCTAAACGGCTTATCGCCTCCTCAAGGGAGATACTCTCCGTCGGGACGTGGAGGAAAAGGAAATCGGGGTCAAAGAAGGAAACAAAGCGTGCCATCTCAGGCACTACATCCCCGTAGCGCATGGGGGGAGCGAAGAAGTAAGCGTAGAGTTTTTCGGTGGAAGACCCCAGAAAATCTTCCCACCACCAAGGCCCCGAGAAAGCAACCCGCTGGCCGGAATTAGCCGCTTCCTCCAGCAAGTTGCTGACTTTCAGAGGAGAAGGGGCAAAATAAATTCCCGTTAGCTCAGGGGGAGCCCCCGTTAAAATCACAGCATAGCGGGTGTAAAAGCCGGGGACATCAGGCCAAAGGATTTCGAACTGAGCTCCGCCCTCCAGTTGGGCCATAGTTCCGTCGTAAATGATGAAAATCACCCGCCTGGCGATGGGCTTACTGGCCTGGCCTGTTGGCAGCTTTTCGGGAAAAAGAAAGGAAAAGTTTGCTGGAAATTCCCCGAAAACCGCAAGCCAGAGGTGGGCAAGGTAGGAAGTCAAGACGAAAAGGAGGGCACTTAAAGCCAAGAACAAGCCTTTGCGCATCTTAACCTCAGTAAAGGAAATTAACCGCCTGCTGATGTATCCGGAAGACAGCTGGAGCTGTCCCTACGATTTCTCCCTCGGCTTGGATAAAAATGGTGGCCTCGGAACTTATCTCTACCGTTTGAGCTTCGTAGATTTTGACCTTGCGGTGATGGATGTGGGTCCCTTTGTAGACTTTGGGCACAAGAGTTAAAAACTCAAACTTGCTCATATCTTCACCAATTGCTACGTAGAATTTGCCATCGTCCAACGAAGCCTCTGGCGCCACGAACATCCCGCCACCAAAATATTTCCCATTGGCCACAACCACAAGGTAAGCCCTAAGCTCAAGGCTTAGGGAATCCAAAACGATTTTAAAAGGCAGGCTTCTGTAAGTCAAGAGAGTTACGAAGAGGTTGTAAAGATAGGGTATAGTGCCCCCGAAAACTTTCGGGCTCCTATTGGTTCTTTCGGCGACCACAGCATCAAAGCCCATCCCGGCTACGTTTATGAAGTAGCGCTTTTCCTCTTTCCCCTCCTTCATGCACTCAATTTCCCCAAGGTCTATTCGCATGGTTTTGCCTTCCAAGATTTTCTCAAAGGCTTTGATTGGGTCACGCGGCAAGTCAAGGGAACGAGTGAAATCTGAGCCAGTTCCACCGGGGATAGCTCCAAGGGTGATTTCGGGGGAGAGGCCATGGCGAAAGGCTCCGTTCACTACCTCGTTCAGGGTGCCATCCCCCCCGAAAGCCACTATGGTCCTAAAGCCCTTTTCCACCGCCTCGGCAGCCAAGGAAATGGCATGGGTCGGGTACTGGGTCAAGGCAAAGGAGAACGGCACCCCTCTGCTTTCCAGAAATTCCTTCACCGAAGGCCACTTCTTCCCAACCTTGCCGTTAGCTGCTATCGGGTTCACGATCACCATTATCCTTTCCATGCCGGGCCTCCTCAGGATTGTTTTTAAAAAATCAACCCCTTTCTAAAACTTCGGTAGCAGCCAAGAGGGAAAACCTCCGCAAGGCCTCCTCCATCCCTCCTTCTATCCATCCTTCCACCACCTTGAGGCCCTTCTCAAAAGCCAACAAAATAGCCGCCTTTTCCTCTTCTGAGAATTCCCCCAAGACGTAATCCACTGGGTCTCCCCTTGCTGGGCGGCCAATTCCGAAGCGAAGCCGCGGAAAATCACTGTGGCCTAATGCATCTATAATGGACTGCATCCCACGGTGTCCACCGGCGCCCCCCTTTGGCCTGAGCCTTACAGCTCCCAAGGGGAGGTCCAAATCATCGTAAACCACGAGCAGGTTAGAAGGGGAAATACCTAAGGATTTGACCAGGGGTTTGACAGCCCGTCCGCTTAGGTTCATGAAAGTCAAGGGCTTAGCCAGAACAACCTCCTGCCCCTTTATTGAGCCGAAAGCCAAGTGGGCGTTAAAGCGGAAGGTAGAAAAAGTAAAGCCATACTTTTGAGCCAAGTAATCCAAAAATTGAAAACCCACATTGTGGCGGGTCTCGGCATATTGAGGCCCAGGATTGCCAAGCCCTACAATCAGCTTGCTGGCCATAGCACTCAAGGCCTCCGCACCAGGTTAATGATAGCCCGAATGAGGAAA
>CAZPWR010000277.1:0-2196 GCA_964590555.1 uncultured Anaerolineae bacterium
AGAAAGATGGCCGCAACACTGGCCAGCACTGCCCACCAACAGCGGCGCCAGGCCAAATAGATTAGATGCGCCAGAGGGACTATTTTCAGCATCGCTCCTATTGCTATTCCTATGCCCGTCCAAAGGCACCGTTGCCGAACGAAGGCATATAGGGCAAAAGTGAGGGTAAGCAAGAGAAAACCATTGACCTGTCCAGCGTGGAGGGTGGTTAAAGAAGGGACGAAGAATAAGAGTAAAGCCAAGGAGAGTGTAGTACCAAAAGAGCGGGGGAAAGTATTTCCCAGCAGCCACGCAGATGCAATAAAAGTCATCGCTGTTGTCGTAAGCCAGATGAAAGCAGCCCACCGAGGAGGGAAAAAGGTGAGAGGCCATACCAACATAGCAGTAAAAGGGGGATAGAGGTACGGCATTGTATAATTGCAAATCCCCAACTCCTGCGCAAGAGAAGCCCACACAGCTGCGTTACTACCTGTAGCGTACATATCCACCTTATGAGCAAAGCCGTAGGCTGCCAGATAGTAGACGTAAAAATCCAAACATTTATCTCGCCAGATAACGTAACTGATCCAGCCTGAATACAATAGGATAATTGCTGAGGCGAGCAACTTGTTTATCAATCCGGATCGGAACTTGAGATGCCTTTGAGCCTTCATCGTTTGTACCCCCACGACAATCCTATTACTCGCTGGTAAACTTCCAAAGCCTTCCAGCTGCATCTTCCCAAGAGAACCTTTGCGCCCACTTCAGCCCTCTGACCTGTAGGGCAGTCCGAAGCGTATTATTCGTTAGCGCCTGCTCCATTGCTCCAGCCAGCGTTCGCACATCGGTGGGGCCCACCAAAAGCGCTGCATCCCCGGCCACCTCGGGCAGGCTGGTGGTGTTAGAGCAGACTACGAGCACCCTGCAAGCCCTCGCTTCCAGCACTGGCAGCCTGAAGCCTTCGCTGCCCACTTTGCGGTGGCTTATGCCGGTGGCAGAACCTCAAAGCCCTGTTCAGCGAAATGATGGTCAAAGGTGAAAGCTTTGCGGATTCCCAGACGGCGCATCAGTTCAAAACTGGTCCAATCTACCAGACTGACATCGCGTCGCCTGGCCGCTAAAAGGGCGCTCATAGCAGAAGCATGGATTTCAGGAGTAATCCAGTGAATGTGGAATAAAGGTGTCTGTGAAAATGACCATTCGCTGTAAACCTCGTCCAGGTATTCGTCATGTCGCACAGAGATGTCAGACTTGCCGGAACGGAACATGCCGATGATAGCTGAAGCTCGCCTGCGGCGCTCCTCCTGGGTAATTATGCCGGAAGTTTCTAGAAATCTATCCACCGCTTGGCGTATCAATTCGGCCACGGAAGTGCGCTGGCGTGCGGCCAACTCCTTCAATAAGTGGTAATGCGCTTCCTCTAATTGTATCTGCATACGAACCATAACATCCTCCGGTGAATTTCTTGCTTTAATGTAATGATAAGGCAAATACTCCTAGCCGTCAAGCGGATGTTCCTCGCATCACCTCCAGGTATACTTTTAGTGTTTCCTGTGCGGCCTTTGCCCAGGTGAACTGTCTGGCCCTCCCTAACCCCTTGGCATATATCTCTGCCTTAAGATGCTCGTCAGTCAGCATCCGCTCCATTGCCCCCGCTAAGGCCCGCACATCAGTGGGGTCCACCAAAATAGCCGCATCCCCGGCCACCTCCGGCAGGCTGGAGGTATTGGAGCAGACGACGGGCGTGCCGCAGGCCATGGCCTCCAGAACCGGCAAGCCGAAGCCTTCGTAGAGTGAAGGGAAGACGAAGAGGTCGGCTGCGCTGTAGATGGCCGGGAGGTCCTCGTCGGGCACGTAGCCGGTGAAGATGGCCCGGTCCTCCAGCCCCAGTTCCCGCAGCCGGCGGAAGAAACCCTCGTAGAGCCAGCCCTTTTTGCCCACGAAGACCAGGCGCAGGTCGCGGGTCGCCAGGAGGTGGTGGAACGCTTCCAAGAGCGTGGTGAGGTTCTTGCGGGGCTCAATGGTGCCGACGTAGAGGATGAAGCGCTCCGGGAGGCCATATTTTTCTCGCACGGCCCGAACGGCCTCCGGATTGGCCGGGCGGAAGCGGGGGCTCACCCCTTCGTAGATGACGGTGATTTTCTCCTCGGGGATGCTGTAGAAGCGGATGGCGTCCCGTTTGGTGCACTCGGAAACGGCGATGACCGCATCGGCCGC
>CAZPWR010000278.1:0-3844 GCA_964590555.1 uncultured Anaerolineae bacterium
AGGTCCAGTATCCGTTGGTCATTGGTATAAGAGTGGGCAGTGGTCATCAGGCCTTTCTGTATCCCGAACTCTTTGAGGAGGACGTAGACTGCAGGAGCCAGAGCATTGGTGGTACAAGAAGCGTTGGAAACGATGTGGTGCTTATCGGGGTCATACTTGTCATGGTTCACACCCATGACTATGGTGATGTCCTCATCTTTGGCCGGGGCAGTTATGATTACTTTCTTGGCACCAGCGGGGTCTATGTGAGCCCTGGCCTTGGCTGCATCGGTGAAAACGCCTGTGGACTCAATTACAATGTCAATCCCCAGTTCACCCCAGGGTAGCTTGGAAGGATCGGCTACCGAAAAGACCTTGATGGCATGCCCATCAACGACTATTTTGTCGCTTTCAGCCCTTATATCAGCCTGGAAGCGCCCGTAGTTTGAGTCATACTTGAGGAGGTGGGCGTTGACCTTAGCATCGGTTAAGTCGTTCACGGCTACTACTTCAAAGGTATCACGGTAATTTTCCCACATTGCTTTAAAGACTTGGCGCCCTATTCGGCCGAATCCGTTTATGGCTACTTTGAGCATCTTGCACCTCCTTGATGGTATATTTGCATTATAACCTCGGCGAGCCGTGTAGGGTCGTGCCGCCAAGGGTTCTCCCTATCCACAAGGTCAGCTGTAACTATTTGGTAATCGGAATCACCAAATTTTGGCGGAACTAGCTCTGCGTTGGGGACTTCAAATTCAAGGTTGGCATTGGCGATTATTATTTCAAAAAGGCCCTTCCCCACGTTTTTCTCCAAAGCCTTCACATGGTCCTCCACAGTGAAACCATCGGTCTCGCCTCTTTGGGTGGCTATGTTGCAGATGTAGATTTTGAGCGCTTTTGAGGCTCTTATAGCTTCGGCTATTTCTTCCACCAGTAAGTTGGGCATTATGCTGGTGAAAAGGCTCCCAGGACCGATGGTTATGATATCAGCGTTGAGGATGGCTTTTATTGTTTCAGGGTAGGCTTTAGCCCCCTCTGGCTTTATGAAAACTCGGTCAATTTTGCCCCCCTTCTTAGGTATTGCCGATTCCCCTTCTACCAGGGCGATTTCAGAGGCTTCGGGGCAGTGGATTTCGGCGCAAAGAGTTATCCTTTCGGTAGTGGATGGGAGGATACGTCCCCGAACGGCCAGAACTCTTGCGGACTCAGCCAGGGCCTTCTCAAAGCTTCCGGTCATTTCGGCCAGGGCTGTAAGGAAGAGATTGCCCAGGGTATGGCCGTTAAGCCCTGCACCACGGCCGAAGCGAAATTGGAAGAGCTTGGCCATGAGGTCTTCATCATCGGCGAGGGCCACAAGGCAATTGCGGAAGTCCCCAGGGGGCAGGGTGTTGAAATCCCTGCGGATTTTGCCCGATGAGCCCCCATCATCAGCAACGGTGATTACGGCCGTTATGTTTTGGGTGTATTTTTTGAGGCCTTTTAGGAGCGTGTAAAGTCCATGCCCCCCTCCTATGGCCACAACCTTGGGGCCGGGAAGGTCAAATTGGCCGTTCTCCACGCCCATAAACCCTCCCTACCTAAAAGAAAAGCCAAACCAACCTTCGTTGACGCTTGTCCAAGCGGTTCAGACCAACCTTGCGGGCCATTTCCACGGCTTCTTCGTATTCTTCAAAAGTTATGCGGCGGGAAAGCTCCGGAATCTGGTGAGCTTTGTAGCAAGGGCGGTACTGGTCCATTATGTTAAGGTAAGTATTGCGGGAAATTTCCTCGGCCAAGAACTTGACTATCTCTTCAGTTCCTGCCAGGCGGTTAGGTAATACCAAGTGCCTGACAAGAAGCCCACGCACAGCTATCCCCCGCTCATCCAGGACAAGGTCCCCAACTTGGCGGTGCATTTCTTTAACGGCAGCCCTGTTCACAGCGGGGTAATCTTTGACTTTGGAGTAGCGCCACGCAATTTCGGGGTCGGAATACTTCATATCGGGCATGTAGATATCTACGATTCCGTCCAAGAGCTTGAGGGTCTTGAGGGAATCGTATCCTCCGGTGTTGTAGACTAAGGGTAGGCGAAGGCCTTTTTCTACAGCGATGAGCAGAGCTTCCAGGATTTGGGGAACGACGTGGGTTGGCGATACCAGGTTTATGTTGTGGCAGCCCATGTCCTGTAGGTAAAGCATCATGGCAGCCAATTCCGAAGGTTCAACTTCCCTTCCTTCACCCAGCTGACTTATTTCGTAGTTCTGGCAGAATTGGCAGTGCAAGTTGCACCAAGTGAAGAAGATGGTGCCGGAGCCGTGGAGCCCAACCAAGGGGTCTTCTTCTCCGAAGTGGGGGTGGAAGCTTGAGACCACAGCTTTCCTTCCGGTGCGACATCCTGCTCCCTTGCTGCTTTCCAAGCGATTAGCTCCGCATTCTCTTGGGCATATATCGCACTTAGCCAGCCGGGCAACGGCTTCCTCAACTCTTCTTTTTAATTCCCCTGATTCGTAAAGCGCAAGGTATGAAGGCTCAAACTTCTTGCCTACGTAGGCCAAGGAAATTCTTCCTCCTGTCCTTTAAGGGATTACCGGAAAATCGCAGTGATTACTGCAGCCATTATGGTTACCCACATGGTCACAAGCAGCCCTATAATCCACCACGTGCGAGAGGAAAGATCTTGCCTCAAAGCTTTAATCTCAATCCCCAACTCCTGCCTTACAGATTTGATTTCAGCCATAAGCTCTTGCCTTACCCCCTCTATCTTGCCCTCCAACTCCTTTCTTGTGGTTATAAGTTCTTGCCTTAACCCTTCAACCCTACCCTCCAGGTCTTGCCTTACTCCTTCTATTTTGCCATCAAGGTCCTTTCTTGTGGTCATAAATTCCTGCCTTAGCCCCTCAACCCTACCCTCCAAGTCCTTTCTTGTGGCCACAAGTTCTTGCCTTACCCCTTCTATCTTGCTCTCAAGGTTCAGCCTCAGCCCCTCAATCTTGCTATCAAGCTCCCTTCTGGTGGACTGAGCTCTTGCCTTGTTATCTCTATCTTGGAATCAAGTCTACCCCAGTAATCGTCAAGCTTGTTCTCCAGAGAAATAAACCTCTGGTTTATGCTGTCCAGGATTTTGGAGTGCTCTTCAACTATTCCCTCAATCTTTGCTACCCTCTGCTCAGTGGTTACTTCCACCATGGTGGACCTTCCGAGAGCTTGCAATTCAAGTTTAGCATATCTAAGCTCAAAAGGCAAGCATTCGTGAGCTATCACGTAAGTAGAAAGTTTTACAGTTTCCCAAACGTGGGCAGCTCCACAAGCTTGCGCTTCCGATCGACCCCGGTACGGGAAGGCGACCGCTCATAGTTGCCCTACACTCTTCGCTTTACCCTGCGGCCGAAAACAACCACTCCGCTGGAAAACTGGAAAGCCCGCTCGCTGGGTTTCTTCACAATTTCTTAATAAGGGCACGGTATACTTGAAGCTGGAAAATTTGCTCAAAAGGAGGTGAGAAAATGAGGAAGGTTTTGGCGATTTTGGCGGCAGTAGCGATTGTGGGGCTAATTTTAGGGGTGAGCGCGGAGAAGGTTATGGCCCAGAGCCCTACTCCAACCCCTCAAGCTCCTGTACCTATGCCGTGGAAGTGGTTTGGTTGGGGTTTCGGAAGGGGATGCAACCCTAACTCCATCGCCGAAGCTCTGGGGATGAGCACCGATGATTTGGTAAAGGCCCTTCGGGAAGGCAAGACCATAGCCCAATTGGCCGAGGAGAAGGGGGTCGCTCTTTCCACCATAGTGGACCAGTGCCTTGAGTTCCAGAAGGACTGGCTTTCCTTCCTGGTCCAGAAGGGCTACATAACCCAGGAGATGGCCGATAAGTGGCTCAGCATCCAGAGGCA
>CAZPWR010000279.1:0-2102 GCA_964590555.1 uncultured Anaerolineae bacterium
TCCCTCAGGTCCCTTGCCGGGGCTCCGCCCCCCTACCCCGGTTTTCTTTTTCTTAGGATCGGCGTAGGCCGACCCCTGGCCGAAGGCCAAAAGAGGCCGATTTCAATCGGCTGTCAACTGGAAAGCCCCGCAGCCGGCCCGAGCCCGTTTGACAAAAAAGCGCCGGCAAGTATAATTTTGAATGCAAGCTGAGGACGAAAGGGGGGACTATAGAATGTATGCGGTGATTGAGAGCGGAGGCAAGCAATACCAGGTTTCAACCGGTACCGTAATTGAAGTGGAAAAGTTGCCGGTAGAACCGGGACAAGAGATTGAGATTGACAAAGTCTTAATGGTTGTGGACAACGATAAAGTCCTTATCGGTAGGCCTTTTGTGGAAGGGGCCAAAGTTAAGGCTTTGGTCCAGGAGCACTTCAAAGGGCCTAAAATCATCGTCTTCAAGTATAAGCCCAAGAAGCGCTACCGCCGCAAAAAAGGCCACCGCCAGATTTACACTCGCTTGCTCATCAAAGAGATAATTGCTTAAAGAAAGGGGGTGAAGGAAAATGGCTCACAAGAAGGGTGGAGGCTCCAGCCGGAACGGTAGGGATAGTAATTCCAAGCGCTTAGGCGTAAAGCGCTACGGAGGCCAATTGGTAAGAGCTGGGACTATCCTGGTTCGCCAGAGAGGGACCAAGATTAAGCCTGGGAACAATGTGGGGGTAGGCAGAGATTACACCCTCTATGCCCTGGTGGACGGGATTGTAAAATTTGAGAAGAAAGCCGGCCGAACTTGGGTGAGCGTCTTGCCGGTCTCGGCTTAGAAAGGAGGTGAAAGGAAAGCATGAAGAAAGGAATCCATCCAGAATTTTACACCGATGCCAAAGTGATATGCGCTTGCGGCAATACTTTTATAACTGGAGCAACAAAGAAGGTGATCCGCACAGACGTTTGCTCTGCTTGCCACCCCTTTTTTACTGGGGAGCAGCGCATAGTGGATACAGGTGGGCAGGTTGAACGCTTCCAGAAAAGGTTAAAGAAGACCGAGGAATTAAGAAAAGAAGGGTAATAAAATGCACCCTCGCTATCCTTCCGGTTGGATTGAAGTGATATGCGGGCCGATGTTCTCGGGAAAGACTGAGGAACTAATCCGGCGGGTTAAAAGGGCCCGCATTGCCCGGCAAAAAGTCCAGGTCTTCAAGCACAGCATAGATAAACGCTATCATTCGGGAAAAGTGGTATCCCATAGCGGGGCCGATTTGGAAGCCATCCCTGTCACCGAAGCGCGCCAGATCTTGGAGCTCCTTGAGCCTGATGTGGAGGTAGTAGCCATTGATGAAGCCCAGTTCTTTGACTGGGAAATAGCTGAAGTCTGCAACGAGCTGGCCGATAGAGGCATAAGGGTGATAGTGGCGGGGCTTGATATGGATTTCAGGGGCGAGCCATTCGGCCCTGTACCGCTCTTAATGGCTCAGGCCGAGCAGGTTGATAAGCTTTCGGCTATCTGCGTGATATGCGGAGCGCCGGCTTCCAGGACCCAACGCTTGATAAATGGCCGCCCCGCTTCTTACGATGACCCAGTAATACTGGTAGGAGCCAAGGAAATATACGAGCCCCGCTGCCGCCGTTGCCATACGGTTCTGAGAGGGGAGAGCCATGGCGACTTTCGTGATCCTGTCCAAGGTGTCGGAGGAAGGGATAAAGAAGCTTAAAGATTTGGGCAAAATGGATGAAGAGTTTGAGAAGGAGCTTAAGAGAGTTTGCCCTGATGTGAAGCGCATTGCAAGCTATGCCCTCCTTGGAGCTTACGATTTCCTCCACATTATTGAAGCCCCGGATGCTTTCTCGGCGGCGAAGGCGGCCCTTATCCTTAACTCTTTCGGTGCTACTTCAACCCAAACCCTTACGGCTATACCCTTCAAGGAATTTGCCAAGATTGTGGAAACCATAAAATGAGCTTTAGTCGGTGGGCTGTTGCTCCTCCACCCCCTCCTTCACTCCTCAAAGCTTTCCCAAATATCCCGCCATTGGTCATAAAAATTTTGTACAACCGAGGGGCCCAGACCCCCTCGCAAATTGAGGCTTTCCTCAAGGGCGGAGAAGAGCCCTTTAACCCATTTAAG
>CAZPWR010000280.1:0-4058 GCA_964590555.1 uncultured Anaerolineae bacterium
GCTGATGGCGGGGGCGGGGCGGGTGGGGGGTGGCGTAGGGCCAAGGTGGATTGAGGGGGTTATGGGGGTTGCCAAGGCTTAGACCACCAGGGTAGGGGGAGGCCCTTTCCCCACCGAGCTCACCGATGAAATTGGCGAGCGCCTGGCCGAAGTTGGCCGGGAGTATGGGACTACTACGGGGCGGCGCCGCCGCACAGGCTGGCTTGATATGGTTGCCCTGCGTTACGCAATCATGGTGAACGGGATTACGGAGCTGGCTATAACCAAGCTGGATGTGCTTACGGGGATTGACCCCATAAAAGTCTGCGTAGCCTATAGGGTAAACGGGGGGAAGACGGAACGCTTCCCCTTTTCCACCGAAGTCCTCTCCCGCTGCGAGCCAGTTTACATAGAAGTTCCCGGCTGGCAAGAGGACATCTCTGGAGCGAGGAGCTTGGGCGAGCTGCCTGCCCCGGCTCAGAATTACATCCGATTGATTGAGGAGCTGGCCCAGGTGCCCGTAAGGATAATCTCCGTAGGGCCTGAACGGGAGCAAGTCATTGCCAACTTGGCCCCCAACCTATAGTATACCCTGGCCCAGGGCTTTTCAGTTTTTCAAACACGGGCAGCTTCCTTAGCTTGCGTCTCCGGCCGGTCCTGGCGCGGTAGGGCAATTGCTCGCAGTTGTCTTATGCTCTCCACCTTATCCTGCAGGGGTGGAGGGGGCGGAGCCCCTTTTCCGGGAGCGTGGGGTTGGGCCCTTTTCACGCCGATTGAAATCAGCCTCACCAGGCCTTCGGCCAGAGGTCGGTCTACGCCGACCTTCATTAAACTTGGGGGTGAAGGGGGCTGGCCCCTCCCAGAGGGCCTGGAGGATGTGCTTCCAACCCCCAGTGCCCCCTTGCAATGGGGTAAGGGGGTCCAGGGGGTGTTCCCCCAACCCTCCTACGAGGGGGGTAAAAAGGGGGCGAGTTGCGAACCCCGGCAAACTTGCGCATGAGTGGGACCCAAAGCCCTGGCAAACCTTCGGCAAACGGGGGTGGGAATCCCCATAACCCCCCTGCGAGGAAGCATAGTTGCCCTACGCTCTCCGCCTTATCCTGCGGCCGAAAGCAACCACTCCGCCGGAAAACTGGAAAGCCCTGGGGCCGGATGTTCTCACCCGTTTTTTGCGCTGCCCCAGCCCAAAACTTGCTCTTTTCAACCATGCGGCTTTAAAATAACAAATGATGAAGACGGCTGAGTTTGATTATTACCTTCCACCTGAACTTATAGCTCAGACCCCTGTGGAGCCAAGGGATTCTTCCCGCCTGATGGTAGTCCACAGGGCGACGGGTGCTATTGAGCACAGGATTTTTAGGGAGATTGTGGATTACATAAGGCCGGGAGATATCCTCGTAGCCAACCAAAGCCGGGTTCTGCCGGCACGGCTTTTCGGCTACAAAGTCCCAACCGGGGGAAGGGTAGAGCTCTTGCTCCTCAGCCGTAAAGGGGAGAAGATTTGGGAAGCCTTGGTTAAGGGTAAAAAGGTAAAAGAGGGGGTTAAAATTCGGGTCGGAGAAGGGGAAGAAGCGGTTGAGGGGATTGTAGTAAGGATAACGGAGGCGGGAAGTAGGCTCATAGAGTTTGAAAGGCCGATTGAACCAATCTTACCGAAGATAGGTGTCATCCCTCTACCCCCTTACATACGCTCCAAACTGGCAGACCCTGAACGTTATCAGACTGTTTTCGCCCGAAAGAATGGCTCGGTAGCCGCTCCTACGGCCGGCCTCCACTTCACTCCAGAGCTAATGCGCCGCATTGAGGAAAAAGGCGCCAAGTTCCTCTTTGTAACCCTACACATCGGCCTTGACACTTTCAAGCCCATAAAAGAAGAAAGCATTGAAGAGCACAAGATGCATTCCGAATACTGCGAGTTAAGCGAGGACGTAGCTGAGGAGATAACCCGGGCTAAAAGCGAAGGGCGCAGAATAATTGCCATAGGGACTACATCGGTTAGGGTCCTGGAGACGGCGGCCTCAGGGAGTGGGGTACAGCCGTTCCGCGGATATACGGACTTATTCATCTACCCCGGCTACCAGTTCAAAGTAGTAGATGCCTTGATTACAAACTTCCACCTTCCTCGCTCAACCCTCATAGTTCTGGTTTCGGCTTTCGCTGGCAAAGATTTGATAATGCGAGCTTACCAGGAAGCAGTAAGGCTTCGCTACAGGTTCTACAGCTTCGGCGATGCGATGTTAATCCTCTGAATTAGACTTCCTCAGCTATCCTAAACCGGTAGCGGCGGAAGATGGCCAGGCCCATGACGAAAAAGAGCAAGCAGGTCACGGCTGTGCGGGCCAGAAAATCGGGGCCTACCATCCGCCCCCAGTAAAGCACATCGCGATAAGCAGCGATAATTGAAGCCATCGGGTTTAGGATTTGCATCCACCGCCAAAGGTCTATCGTTAACCCCAAGAAATTATAGTCCCGCGGGAGGATATCCAAAGGGTAGAAGATTGGAGTGAGGAAGAACCAACCCAGAAGGAGCACTTCCAGCAGGTGTTGAACATCCCTGTAAAAAACATTTAGGACCGAAAAGGCCAGCCCAAGCCCTGCGATAAAAGCGGTCTGAATGAGTATGATAAACGGGACCAGGGCCATCCAGACAGTGAAGCGAATTTGGAAGATGGCCATCAAAGCAAAGAGGACCAAAAGGGCTATGAGGAAGTGGACAAGGTTTGATAGCACAGCGCTAAGCGGTAAAGTTTCGCGAGGGAAATAAACTTTCTTTATGAGGGTAGCGTGGGCAACAAGGCTACCCGTGCTGGCTATGAGCCCGCCGGAGAAATAGTTCCAGGGAAGCAGACCGCAGAGGAAGAAAACGGGGAACGCCCTTATGGAACGGTTGGGAACCATAGCCGTGAAAACCCAAGTGAAGATGAACATCATGATAATGGGGTTGAGGAGGGACCAGAGTATCCCAATCACTGAGTTTTTGTAGCGAGCTTTGAGGTCCCGCACAACTAACATGTAGAGGAGAAACCGATACTGCCAAAGCTCTTTTAAGACTTCCATCCGTCCCTAAGCCCTACTTTCTTGTAAATCTGGAGGAGCATCTCTCCCGCTTTCTCCCAACGGTAGTTCTCCACCGCTTTCATCCTGAGGGCTTCCCCCACGCTTCTCAGTTCGTGGAGGTTGTTCAGAGCATTACCAATGGCTTCAGCCAGGGAGACAGGGTCACCCGGAGCAGCATATATCCCAAGTTCTCCAAGGTATTCTCTATTGACAGGTCTGTCAAAAGCTACTATGGGCAAGCCCGTAGCCATGTATACAAGCAGTTTGCCGTTTCCTTCCGAAGCGGAAAGCTTTGGAGCTACCGCTAAATCGCCCAAGCGCAAGTAATTGGGGGCATTGAAATAGGGGATTTTCCCCGTGAAAGTCACGTTTTCCCCTATCCCCAGGGCTTCAGCCATCGCTTTGTAGTAATTCTCGTTTGGAAAGCCCATTATCAGAAAATGGGCCTTTAGGCCGTTCTGGAGCAGGATGGAAGCGGCCCTAAGCAGAATATCCACCCCTTGATAGCTGGAGAGCAGCCCAAGATACACTACTACTGGCAGGTTCTGGGGTATACCCAAAGAGCCCTTCAGAGCCTTTATTTCCTCCTCATCAGCGGGGGTGCGGGGGCGAAAAGCTTCAACGTTGACGCAATCGTGTATGGTGAAAACCTTGGCCGGATTGCACCCGAACTTTTCCACCAAAAGCTTGGCCCCCTGGAGAGAACTGGTAATTACGGCGTCAGGTAGATGGTCTATAAACTTCTCAATCCACCACATCAGCCTGAAAAGCCACCCGTTGCTTCTGAGGATGCCATGCTGAATCATCTCATCGGTAAGGCTTCCTTGGAAGTCAAACACGACTGGGACTCCCAGAAGCCTGGCAGCTACGGAACCGATCAGAGCTCCTTCGTGGAGGTGAGCGTGGACCAAGTCAAACCTCTCTCTGAGGGAACCAATCAGGACTTTAATGGCTAAGAGAAAATCAAAGGCCACTTTTATCCACGAAGCTCCTAACTCATAGCGGTTATCTCCGGGTATGGA
>CAZPWR010000281.1:0-4921 GCA_964590555.1 uncultured Anaerolineae bacterium
AAAGGTCGGCCTTCGCCGACCTTAATCAAAACGGGGGTGGGCAAAAGGAGGAGCCAGGGGTGCAAAGCCCCTGGCAGGGGGCCTGGGGGTGTCCCCCTAAATTTAAATAAGGGAAGTGTGGCCTCCCCCCCGTAACCCCCCTACGAGGAAGGTAAACCCCCACACGAGTGGAACCCAAAACCCTGGTAAACCCCCAACAATCGGGGGTGGGGAATCCCACATAATCCCCCTGCGAGGGGTAAACTTCCCGTACCCCCCTGCAAGGAGGGTAAAGGCCAGGGGGTTATGAGGGGACCCCCCGAGTGGGACCAAAGAGCTTAGCAGACCCCCGGCCAGCAGGCCTCACACAATTCTGGGACACGCCCCAAAAAACCTTCAGTTTGCCTTTAGGCCTGAATTTGTCTATAATAATCATGAACCCAAAGGGCGGGAGGACCTATGGAGCCACAGGAAATCTACCAGGAACTTCTGGAAATACCTCACATAGCTCCAGGACACATAGTCAAGGGGGTCATTGTCAAGCTGTCCCCTGACGAGGTTTTGGTGGATATTGGCACTAAGACCGAGGCTATCCTTCACCGCAAAGAGTTGGCAGGACCAGCCTGGGAAATCCTCAAGAACTACAAAGAAGGCGATGAAATCCCCGTCTGCGTCATAAAGCCTGAGTCCGATACTGGCCAGGCCGTGGTTTCTATCCTCAGGGCCAAACTGGAAAGCGATTGGGCTTACGTAGAAGAACTGAAGCGCACAAAGGCCACCTTTGAAGCCGAAGTGGTGGACTACAATAAAGGTGGCTTGCTGGTAAAGGTTGGAAGCCTCAAGGGCTTTGTCCCCCTATCCCAGATTGACCCCTACCGTTACCGCAACCACAGAGGGAGCGCAAGGACAAAAGTCCTTTCCGAACTTGTTGGGCAGAAGATAAAATTAAAGGTGCTTGAAGCGGAAAGAGAGCAAGGACGCCTAATCTTTTCAGAAAAGCTGGCTATGGAAGAGTGGCGAGCGGAAAGGAAAAACCGGCTCCTTCGCGAGCTTCAGGAAGGAGATATCTGCGTCGGCAAGGTTACCGGAATATGCGAATTCGGGGCCTTCGTGGACCTTGGGGGAGTTGAAGGGTTAATCCACCTATCAGAGCTATCTTGGACCAAAGTCTCTCACCCCAGCGAAGTGGTCAAAGTAGGAGACGAAGTAGAAGTTTACGTCCTGGAAGTGGACAAAGAGAGGAACAGGGTGAGCTTGAGCCTAAAGCGCCTCCAGCCTGAACCCTGGAGCATGGTGGAAGAGAAGTACAGAGTTGGGCAATTTGTGGAAGGAACTGTCACCAGACTAACCCCCTTCGGCGCTTTCGTCCAAATAGAGGATGGCATAGAAGGCCTCATCCATATCTCTGAGCTCTCCTTCCAACGCATAAGCCACCCCAAAGAAGTGGTAAAGGTTGGGGATGTCCTACGCCTTCAGATAATAAGCCTTGACCCCGTTCACCGCCGGATGGGCTTAAGCCTTAAGAGGGTGGCAGAGCACGAACGCTCCAGCGAGGACTGGCGTAAAGATTACGAGGAGTTCTCTCGGAGGGAATATGGGAGATAAGTTGGAGAAATTCACCAGGCAGGCTCGTAAAGTCCTGAAATTGGCCCAAGAAGAGGCCATAAGGTTCAACCACAGCTACATAGGAACCGAACACCTCCTTTTGGGCCTCCTTCACGACCGAGACAGCGTAGCAGTAAAAGTTCTGGAAGAGTTAGGCATAAATCCTATGCACGTCCGCCGCACCCTGGAAAGGCTTATAAAGCCCGGAAGGCATACCCCAACCCAGCTCACCCTTACCCCAAGGACCAAGCGGGTTTTAGCCCTGGCTATGGACGAGGCCCGCCGCCTCGGCCACAACTATGTAGGGACAGAACACCTCTTATTGGCCTTGGCTAAGGAAGAAGAAGGGTTAGCGATAGAAGTCCTGAGGAACTTAGGGGTTGATTTAGAAGCCATAAGGCGTCAGACTACTAAGCTCATTATTGAAAGCAAGCCGCAACCTCCTTCTCGCCCCGCTGAAAGCACAACTCCTTTACTGGACCAACTCTCGGTTGACCTGACGGCTTTAGCAGCAGAAGGCAAACTTGACCCGGTAATAGGCCGTGAGAAAGAGATTGAGAGGGTAATGCAAATCCTGGCCCGCCGCACCAAAAACAACCCCGCCCTCATAGGAGAGCCAGGCGTTGGAAAGACAGCTATAGTTGAAGGCCTCGCTCAGCGCATTGTAGCCGGAGAAGTGCCCGAACCATTGCTTGATAAAAGGGTGGTAATGCTGGACGTCGGCGCACTGGTGGCCGGAACAATCTACAGGGGGCAATTTGAAGAGCGCCTGAAGAAAGTCATTGAAGAAATACGCAATTCCCCCGTCATCCTCTTCATAGACGAAATGCACATGTTAGTAGGGGCTGGAGCAGCTGGCTCAGCGGTAGATGCCGCTAACATCCTCAAACCAGCTTTAGCCCGAGGTGAACTCCAATGCATAGGAGCTACAACCCCCGATGATTATCGCAAGTACATAGAGAAAGATGCGGCTTTAGAGCGCCGTTTCCAGCCTGTTTACATCTCTGAACCAACCCCTCAGGAAACAATTGAAATCTTAAAGGGCATACGGAGCCGCTACGAAGCCCACCACAAAGTTAAAATAACCGATGAAGCAATCCTCAGCGCTGTTCGCCTCTCCATCCGTTACATAACTGACCGTTACCTTCCGGACAAAGCCATTGACCTCATAGACGAAGCTGCGGCCAGGGTTAGGATGTACAAATCGCCTTACGCCCGCCAGCTCCAAGAGATATTCCGCAACCTGAGGCAAATTCGCCAGAAGAAAGAGGAAATCCTGAGCTTCGGCGATTACGAAGAAGCTGTAGCCTTGCGCCTCAGGGAAGTAGACCTGGAAAAGAAGCTTTCCTCCCTCAGGGAAGAATGGGAGCTTTCCGAAGACCTCCCCTTGGTAACCCCCGAAGACATAGCGGAAGTGGTATCAATGTGGACCGGGGTTCCGGTGACTTCTTTGGCTGAGGAAGAAACCAAGCGCCTATTGCGGATGGAAGAGGAGCTGCACAAGCGCATTGTAAGCCAAGACGAGGCCATTGAAACTGTGGCTAAAGCTGTCCGCAGGGCAAGGGCTGGGATTAAAGACCCTCGCCGCCCAATCGGAACCTTCATTTTCCTGGGGCCGACAGGGGTTGGTAAGACGGAGCTGGCCAAAGCCTTAGCTGAGTTCATGTTCGGCACCGAAGATGCCCTAATCCAGATAGACATGTCCGAATTCATGGAACGCCACACCGTCTCCCGCCTCATTGGCGCCCCACCCGGCTACGTCGGATACGAGGAAGGTGGACAACTAACAGAAGCCGTCCGCCACCGCCCTTACAGCGTAATCCTCTTGGACGAAATAGAGAAAGCTCATCCAGAAGTATTCAACATCCTCCTCCAGATAATGGAAGAAGGCCACTTGACCGATGGCCGCGGCCGGAGGGTTGACTTCCGCAACTGCATCTTGATAATGACCTCTAACATTGGGGTGGAAAGGCTGAACAAAGCAGCAGCCCTTGGCTTCAAAGCTACCAGGGATGAAATAAAAGACCTCCAAACCCGTTACGAAGCCATGAAAGAGCAAGTTCTATCTGAGCTTAAACGCACCTTCCGGCCCGAATTCCTGAACCGAGTTGACGCTATAGTAGTCTTCAAACCGCTAACAAAGGAGGACATCAAGAAGATAGTGAACCTGGAAATCGGCAAATTGGCTAAAAGGCTTGAAGAGCAGAAGCTCTCCATAGAGCTGACCGAGGAAGCGAAGGAATTCCTGGCCGAAAAAGGTTACGACCCCAACTTCGGTGCCCGCCCCCTCAAGAGAGCAATCCAGCGCTACGTGGAAGAGCCTCTCTCCGAAGCCATCCTGGAAGGCCGTTTCAAAATGGGTGATACAATCATCGTAAAAGTGAAAGGTGAAGCAATTTCTTTAGAATCCAAAGCGACTCTTCAGCCAGAGTTGCTTTCACCAGAAAAAGCTTTAAATTGACCACAGCGAAGGTTAAAAAATGAGGCGTAAACCTTTATTATTGACAATTTTGTTCCTATTAACTATAATAGCCTGGACCTGTAAATATCCGGAGCATCCGGAACGCAAGGTAACAATTGGCGCAGAGGCCTTAATCCAAGAGCGATGCACAAAGTGCCATAACCTTGCGCCCATCCAAAACGCTAAGAAGACTCCGGAGGAATGGGAGAAAACAGTTCAAAGGATGCGCCAAAAAGGTGCCAAGCTAAGCGATGAAGAGGCCAAAATTGTAATCCAATACCTTAGTGAAAAAGGAGGCCAGCCATGAAGCGCTATGAATGCACAGTTTGCGGTTATATCTATGACCCCGCTAAAGGTGACCCCGACCGTGGCATTTCCCCCGTAACGCCCTTTGAGCAGCTCCCCGATGACTGGGTCTGCCCCGATTGTGGAGCAACCAAAGATATGTTCGAGCCTTTAGACTAAAATGCCACCGATTTCTATAGCTCCCGGAATCTATTGGATTGGCATAAATGACCGCTCCACCGACCTCTTTGAAGGCCTTTGGCCGATAGAGAGGGAAGGGGTCTCATACAACTATTACCTAATCTTGGACGAAAAGAAAGTCCTAATTGATTTGGCCAAAAACATCAAAACCGATGAATTCTTCTCCAACATCGCTGAACTCATAAGCCCCACGGAGATAGACTATGTAGTCGTCAACCACATGGAACCTGACCACACCGGGACTCTGTTCACCTTCCGCCAGGTTGCTCCTAAGGCAACCATAATCGTTAGCCCAAGGGGGAAGGAGCTTCTCAAAGCCTTCTTCGGCATCACTGAAAACGTTAAAGTGGTAGAGGATGGCGAGACCCTAAACTTAGGCCAAAGAACGCT
>CAZPWR010000282.1:0-6876 GCA_964590555.1 uncultured Anaerolineae bacterium
GAGCCAGGAGAACTCGGAGCAAGGGAGCAAGAGGTCCTCAAGACCATTGAGGAAGGCTTTCAAAAAGTGGGCCAGCTACTGGATGCTTGCAAGTTCAGGGCAGCTCTAACCGAAACTATGGGCCTGGCTCAGATGGTGAACCGCTACTTGAACGAGAAAGAACCTTGGAAATTGGTGAAAGAGGAGCCAGCTTCCGCCGCCCCTGTTATTTACACTGGGCTTAAAGCAGTGGATTCCCTAAAAGTCCTATTCTATCCCTTCATCCCCTTCTCCAGCCAGGAGATACATCGGATGCTGGGTTACCAGGATGATATTTTGGGTAAGCAATATGTGGAAGTAGTGCCGGAGGAACGCAAATCCCACCTCGTTCTGCGGTATGACTTTAGCAATGTGAAAATTCGGTGGGAACCGGGGCCTCTCAAGCCAGGCCAGGCTTTAAGAGAACCCCGGATTCCGTTCAAGAAGTTAGACGAAAAGATAGTGGAAGAAGAAGTCCGAAGGATGCTGGCTTTAGCCGGTGAAGCAGTTTAAGCCAATCGTTTGCCTCCTTATCTTAGCAGCTTTCGCCCTCAGGCTTATACCCCTCAGCTGGCATTCTTTCCATCCTGATGAAGCTTTGTATTCGTGGTGGGCCCTTCAAATCGCCAGTGGGGATGACCCTTTATTGCTTTCGGCTTGGGTGGATAAGCCTCCGGCCTTTCTCTACCTCTTAGCCGTTGCCTTCAAGCTCTTCGGTGTCTCCGAATTCTCCGCCCGCTTTTCCGGAATCTTTGCCGGAACTTTATCTGTAGCGCTTACCTGGGCCTGGCTCAAAAGCGCTTACGGTGAAAAAATCGCACTCATCGGCGCCTCTCTTCTCTCTTTCCTCCCTTTACCAGTGCTTTTTTCCCCCACTGCCCTTACTGACCCATGGCTTTGCATGTTTATGTTAGCATCGTTGTGGATGGCTTGCTCTGAAAACAAGCCCTCTCTCAAAGCTTTCCTGGCCGGTCTGAATGCAGGCCTGGCGGTGGGGACAAAACAACAGGGCCTTTTGTTCGCTCCCTTCTCCCTGCTCCTCACCTCTCAGCGCAAAAAGGTTGGCCTACCGCGCTTCTTCTGGCTCCTTGGTTTTTCAATTCCCCTTGCGGCCGTGGAATGGTGGGACATGCTCCGGTGGACAAGCCGGCCAAGTTTTTGGGATCGCAGCCTTGTAACTTACGGAGGGCTTGGCTTTGTCCCCTGGCCGGAACTTGGCCCGCGGCTCCTCAAATGGCTTGAACTCCTGAGTTGGACCGCAGGTGGTCCCATCCCGGCTTTAATCCTAACAGCTTGCTTTCTCCTCACGCTCCGGAGCAAACCTTCCCATGCCCCTGTTGACCGCGCGCTTTTGGGATTTCTGGCCTTTTGGTTTACCGTGCACTGGCTCCTAAACATCCAGCCTTGGGACCGATACGTCCTCATGGTCACGCCTTTCTTAGTAGCGATTTGGGCTTATGGGCTTGCTGGTATCGGTTCTCAAAAATGGAGGCTGGCGGCTATCGTGGTCGTTTTAACCTTCAGCTTGCTTGCCCTAAGGCCCGATGGTTTACCAGCTGGGGTCAATTACGGCCTTTACGATGGGGTGGAAGAGCTGATGCGCTACCTTAGGGGGCATGCCGAGCCTGGGACTATCATCTACCACTCTCACCTTGGGTGGCACCTAAACTTCTACCTCTACTCGCTTCCGATTGAAGCTCGCTGGTACCCCTCCCCTGCCGAGCTTCTGAAAGACCTAAAGCTTGGAAGCTCGGGAGAGAAACTCTTAATCTTTGCCCCCTTTGAAAACGGTGAACCTGTGCTTCAAGCCCTTAGACTGAACGGCGATTGTGCCGAGAAATTGGCCGATATCCTTCACCCTCCGCGTGGAACTTTTAAGGTTTACAAGGTAACAAGCTGTAAAAACTGGGCCTCAAAATTTGGAGATTGAAGGCACTCCGATTTTGTCAACTTGGTTTGTGCCAGGGTGCACTTGGTAAAGAGACTGAAAATACCTAAAACTTAAAGGCCATTCACCACTGCGCTTTTCTACGAGCCTCCCCGAAGGCGAAGGGTCCTTATCAAGCCAGCATAAATTCTGGCATGCGAGCCGAGTATGGCAGTTTTTATTGTCCAGGCGTTTTGGAAGACTGAGCCCGATGATGTAAAAAGTTGGCGATGGACTCCTTCACACACTATTGCCATAAGCCATCTGGTACTCGCCGGTGGGGTGTGTCTTCCCGGATGGTAAGAATCATAACCTGTGCCTCACCGGATACTCCCCAAGCACCCTATACCGCCGTGGATTCCCATTGCCTACCTCGCTACCGCACTACTTGCTCCGTAGTCCGGCATTCGGCAAAAAGGTTGCGGGAGCGGAAAGGGTGATAGCACTCCAGGTGATGAGGACCTTTCGGCCGGAATTCCTCCAAAACATAATCCCTTTGCTCCAACGTAACGAGCCGAGCCCCTCGCCGTTTGGCATTTTGCCGATTTAGAGCCATAATTCAAGAGCCATGGTGCCAAAGATTAATGCCGATAGAGCCTTAGCCATATTGTTAGGATTTGGAGCTTTCGCCATCTATCTCTCAACCCTCTTGCCCGATTTGGCAGGAGGCGATCCCGGTGAAGCCCAGTTTGCCCCTCATATACTGGGCATAATGCATGCCCCTGGCTACCCCTTTTACACATTGGCCGGATGGGCCTGGAGCCATGCCATCCAAATAAACAGTGTGGCTTGGAGGATGAACCTATTTTCAGCGATATGGGCTTCGCTGACCGTTGTACTGGCTTATACTGCAAGCCGTTACCTCAATGTGAGGAAGTCGGCCAGCTTAATGGCCTCATTGTTTTTGGCCTTTTCCCCTCTCTTCTGGTTCTGGGGAACAACAGCAGGAATACGCAGCTTTACCGCCTTTACTTTTGCTTTAGCTCTTTCCTTGGCTTTACTCTGCTTAAATAAGCGCAGAAAGGGGGAAAATCCAGTCCTGGCCTTTTGGGCTTTATGCTTGGCTTGTGGCCTTGGCCTTGCCCATCACCGCACCTTTATCCTCTTCTTGCCTTCGCTCTTGCTACTTGTGTGGGATTTAATCTTTCAAATTTTGCATCGCCCTCGCCAACTGGCAATCGCCATCGCTCTATTCCTTCTGCCTTTCGCTTTTTACCTTTACATCCCCATTCGTAGCGCTGGCGGAGCACCTTTTGATCGCGATCACCCTACAACCTTAAGAGGCTTTTTAGAATTTACTATTTTCTGGGGAGCAGCCACCTCCGCAAAAGCAGCAACCATCCCCTTGGTTATAGCACGCCTAAAAATTACCGCGGCCCATATTATCAAGCAATTTTCTGTACCTGGCATCTTATTGGGTCTGGCAGGGCTTGCTTTTTTCATTAAGAAAAGGGCACGTGAAGCCATTGCCATGCTGATAGCATATTTAGCCCTTTTAGGCTTCACTCTGGTTTATGCCCCGATGTGGGGCCAAAGGATAAATGAGATAATCCTTATCCCCGCCCACCTTTTCTTCGCCCTCTGGATAGGGGCAGGGGTTGAACTCCTTCCCTCCTTCAGGGGCAAGGCCATCTCACGCTTCTTCCTCTTGGTCTGTACATTGACGTTGCTGCAGGTCTCTTGCACTGGATATCAAGAGCTTAAGGCCTGGCGTCAGCCTGTGCTTGACCCTTACCGACAAAAGCTTTGCGGCCCTTCGGCTCGCCGTTTCGGTGAGCTTACCTTAAGCGTTGTCGAGCCGGGGAGCCTCGTCATAGCCGATTGGGAGCAAGCTACAGTCCTTTGGTACCTCCAATTCATTGAAGGCCAAAGGCCTGATGTGGAGGTCATAAGTTTAGATAATGAAAGCGAGCTTAATGCGGTGGCTGAGAAAGCCCTTGAAATTGGTCGCCCTGTATATGCGGCCAGAGCTTTCCCAGGGCTCCTGGGGCGAGCCTTCTTAAGTTGTGAAGGGCCAATTATCCGCCTAAGAAGCGAGCCATTAAATGCATTGCCTTCAGATATTGCCGAGGTGAACGCCGAGTTTGAGAGGCTCATTGCCTTGCGAGGCTACAAACTTTGGCCTTCCGAGCTGCGTCCCGGAGGAAGTTTAGCTATCACTTTGTACTGGCAAGCCCTTACCAAACTCCAGAGGGATTACTCTTTTTCCCTGCGCCTCGTCTCGCCAGAGGGCAAGGATGTAGCCCAGCTGGATTCGGCCGCTGCGGTATTGGGGTGCTACCCTACCCGCCTTTGGCTCCCAGGAGAAATCGTCAGCGACTATTACGAAATCCCCTTGCCCGATAAGCTCTCCGCAGGGGCTTATCGCCTTGAAGCAATAGTTTACTACACTGAAGGGAACAACCTTTGGCATAACCTTAAGACTGGTGGCTCGGAGAGGGCAACTGTAACAGAGGTAAACTTGAAGCAGTGAGCCTCCGCGGTTTGGCATTCTGCCGATTCAAAGTTATAATCCAGTAAAATGTTGAGGGGGTGCAAGTTATGAAGGTTACCTTGGTCTATGCCGGTATATCCGGCCTTGGCTTTAATTCCTTGGGCAAAGGCATGGATGCCGGATGGGTAAGCCATGGCTTGGCTCACCTTTCCTCGGCGGCTAAGGCTCAGGGGTTTGATGTTGACCTCATAGACCTGCGAGCCCTATCAGGCTGGGAGGAGTTCCGAGAAGAAGTGAAGAGGCGCGAGCCGAGGGTAGTAGGTCTTACCATGATGAGCGTGGATTACAATCCGGTGATGCGTTGCGTGGACATCATCAAGGGGGAAGTGGACCCCAGAATCATCACCGTGGTAGGAGGGCCGCATCCCACCCTCGCCTTGGACGAGGTCCTGAAGAACCCGAACATTGATTACGTGGTCATCCGAGAAGGCGAGATTACTTTCCCCAAGCTGCTTAGAGCAATAGAAGAAGGCAATCCTCCCAAGGATAGGGTTCTGGTGGGAGAACCACCGGAC
Source organism: uncultured Anaerolineae bacterium (assembly GCA_964590555.1). Classification (GTDB taxonomy): domain Bacteria; phylum Chloroflexota; class Anaerolineae; order SpSt-600; family SpSt-600; genus SpSt-600. The sequence continues at coordinate 4,955 of CAZPWR010000282.1, forward strand.
CTGGATGCCATTCCCTTCCCCGACCGTGACCTCTTCTTGAACGAGTGGCGCAAGTATGGCTACAACCTTGATTCACCCGAGGTGCCTTTCGTTGAGGAGCTTCCTCCGCCTTTCCTCACTATCATTGCCGGGCGTGGATGCATGTATAACTGCAGCTTCTGCCAACCCGCCGAGCGCAAAATCTTCGGGCGGAAGGTGAGGCGCCGCAGCCCCCAAAACGTCATCGCTGAGCTTAAAATCCTCAGGGAAAAGTACAATTTCGCCAGCTTCATGTTCCACGATGACTGCCTGACCGAGGACCGGGAATGGGTGACCGAATTCTGCCGCCTGTATAAAGCCGAAGGCTTTACCCAACCTTTCTTCTGCCAATCCCGAGCCGATATCATCGTCCGCCACGAGGATATGGTGAAAATGATGGTAGATGCCGGGTGCCGAGGGATGTTCATAGGCTTTGAATCAGGTAGCGACCGAGTGCTCAGGTTCCTCCGAAAGGGAACTACCAGGGAGATAAACCTCAAGGCCGCCAAAATCTGCAAGAAATACGGTATCTCCATCTGGGCCAACTACATGCTTGGCATCCCCACTGAGACCAAAGAGGAAGTTATGGAGACAATCTCCATGCTCAAGGAGATTGACCCCGATTACTACAGCCCCGCTTTCTACACTCCTCACCCTGGAAGCGACCTCTACGATTACTGCATAGAGCATGGCCTTTCCCTCATCACCAGCCATGACCAGTACCGCCGCAACCCTACGGAGATGAAGATTAAGGGGCTGGATTACGATTTCTTAATGTGGGCCCTTAAGGAATCCCAGCGCCGCAAGCCTTGGAACGCCTTCAAGCGCAAGGTGAAGAAGCTCTGGAAGCGCTATGCCAGCCCAAGGAAAGCGGTCCGAAAGGCTTTCAAGTTAGCCAAGAAAATCTTAGGAGCACAAGCGTGATGACTAAGGTTTACCTCATAAGGCATGGGAGAACCGCTTGGAACAAAGATGTGCGTTTCAGGGGGCAAGCGGACCTGCCTCTGGATGAAGTAGGGGAAGCCCAGGCCGAGGCTATCGCTTCAAGGCTTAAAGCTCGGCCGATAAAGGCTGTTTACTCAAGTCCTCTGACCAGAGCCCTTAAGACCGCCGAGCCTTTGGCCAAGGCTCTTGGTTTAAGGGTTATCGTAGAAGAGGGGTTCAAAGACATAAACTACGGTCATTGGCAAGGCCTTTCCCCCTCCGAGGTGGCCGAACTTTACCCTGACCTCTACAAGCTGTGGTTGGAAGCCCCTCACCTGGTGCGAGTCCCCGGAGGCGAGGGCCTGGATGATGTAAGGGCCAGGGCGGAAAAGGCCCGGATGAAAATCGTAGCGCAGCATCCGGGGGAAGAAATAGCCATAGTGGGACATCAGGTGGTAAACAAAGTGCTATTGTGCGCAGTTTTGGGGCTGGGGAACGAGTGGTTCTGGAAGATAGAGCAGGACAACGGCTGCATCAACATCTTCGGTTACGACCAGCGCGGCTTTACTTTGTTCCTGCTCAACGATACTTGCCACCTCAATCAGGGGGAGCGCACCTGGTAGGAGCTTACGGCTTGCCCTTCCCGGTTGTAAAGGGTTAGTGTTTTGACTTGGTGGAGTATGGGTTTATCCAGGCCCCAGTACAGCTCGGCCGGGGTATTCTTACCTTTCCCTGTGTACAGGGTTACTACCCCTTGAGGCCAGAGGAGGAAATCGGGGAAGACGTAGCTTAGGTTATCGGCGGAAAGGCGCCACCCGGCCAAGTTCTTGACCTTTTCGGCCACGCTTCGGATGAGAATGGCTTCCTTTCCTTCCTCTCCCGGATTTACCACAGTCTCAATGTATACGCCTTCCTTGCTTACAACTGGTGAAGGTACGGGGGTTGGAGTAGGCAAAGGGGTAGCGATGGGGGTAAAAACA
>CAZPWR010000283.1:0-4962 GCA_964590555.1 uncultured Anaerolineae bacterium
ATTGCTGATTTCCTCAAGGAAAGGCTCGGTTGGATACCGGCTGTGGGCATAATCCTGGGCTCTGGCCTCAACCCCGTGGCCGAAGAGCTGGAAAAGGAAGCCTCAATACCTTACCGGGAAATACCCGGATTCCCCGTACCATCAGTAGCTGGGCATGAAGGTCTCCTCTCAGTTGGAAGGATAAGCGGTTCCCCAGTGCTTGTCCTCCAAGGCCGCCCCCATTACTATGAAGGCTACTCAATCCAAGAGGTAACCCTACCGGTGAAAGTCCTCCAAATAGCTGGAGTCAAAGTCCTAATCGTAACTAATGCCGCTGGGGCTCTTAATCCTTCCTTCAAAGTGGGTGACCTCATGCTCATAACCGACCACATAAACCTTCCAGGAATGGCCGGCCTTAACCCTCTAAGAGGCCCAAACGATGAATCACTTGGCCCTCGCTTCGTGAACATGGTCAACGCTTATGACCCACGATTACGCTCCTTGGCCCAGAAAGCAGCGAAAAAGGCAGGGATAGAACTTCATGAGGGGATATACATCCTGGTGGCAGGCCCTTCTTACGAAACACCCGCTGAAGTCCGCTTCCTCCGCCTAATAGGCGGCGATGCGGTGGGGATGTCCACTGTCCCGGAAGTCATCGCTGCCCGCCACGGTGGCCTCAAAGTCCTGGGAATATCAGGCATAAGCAATGTTATCCCCTTACAACCTGGAGAGAAAGGGCCAGACCATCAAGAAGTCCTGGAAGCGGGGAAGAAAATAGTTCCAAAGCTTAGAGCTCTATTGCGCCACCTCATCCCGATGATTTACGAAATGGGGGTTTAAATGGCTATCCTCATTGAAATCCTGGCCAGGAACACTCGTTGGCTTTGCTTCATCTGCCTCATCTGGGCTTTGTACAACCTGAGGGAAGCGTTTCTGGTCCGGAAAGAGAGGAGGCAAGCCATCTTTTCCTTGGAAAAAGAAGCGGCGCAAGCTCACCTCTACCGAACTTGGAGCTGGACCATAGCTCTTTTGGTCTTCCTCGGCTTCACCCTTTACCTTCGGCTGGCCATAGCTCCAAAGTTATCAATCCCTCAACCTACGCCGGAGCCTTCCGCTAACGTCCTTCCCCTTCCTACTCCGACTCCAACCCCTAAGCCGACCCCTACCCCTATCCCGACTCCTCCAAGGCCGCCGACTCCGCCGATAGCTATCTTACCCACTTTTGAGCCTACCCAAACCCCCACCCCGCCTCCTCCCATCTGCCCCAACCCTGGTGTACTCATAACAAGTCCAGGAGTAAATGCCATATTAAAAGGGCCTGTAGAGGTCAAAGGGACGGCCAACATCCCGAACTTCCAGTTCTACAAGCTTGAGTTTGGGATAGGTCCTAACCCTCAGAACTGGTCATTCATCCTTTCTGGCAATGCCCCGGTTGTGGGAGGAACTCTGGGAGTTTGGGATACTTCCCCTCTTCCTCCCGGAGAATACAAGCTTCGCCTCGTGGTAGTGGATATAACGGGGAACTATCCCCCACCTTGCGAAGTGCCGGTTAAGATTCAAAAGTAGAGGAGGTGAGAGAGATGATTATCTCAAGAAAGGCCGATTACGGCCTAAGAATAGTCTTAGAACTTTCCAAAAACCCTCCAGGGACAACCTTATCTGCAAGGGAGTTGGCAACACGCCAGGGAATCCCCACTCCTTTCCTCGCCAAGATTGTGGCCCAACTGGCCTCCAACAATATCTTGGAAACCAAAAGAGGCCTCAAAGGGGGGATAAGGCTCTCCGCACCTCCGGAATCCATCTCCGTCCTGGACATAATAGAAGCAGTGGATGGCTGCATAGGCATTTGTTACTGCTCTGTCCGCTCCGTTGATTGCCCAAGGCGGAACTATTGCTCAATCCGCAAGAACATCAACCCAATTGAGGAGAAAATAAAGAGCGAGCTTAAAGGTATTACAATTGCCGCACTGGCTCAGGAAGAGCTAAGGGCATTGCAAGAAGCTTAACAACGCTGGAGGGGAAAATGCCCATAGAGTTCGGGACCGATGGCTGGAGAGGTGTTATCAGTGATGATTTTACTTTTGAGAACCTCCGCTACGTAGCCCAAGGCATAGCCGAAGCCTTTGGCCCAGGAAAGAAGGTGGCTGTCGGTTTTGATACCCGTTTCCTTTCCGACCGCTATGCCATGGAGGTGGCTTGCGTCCTGGCCGCTAACGGCATAACTGTATACCTGACTAAAGCCGATACCCCAACCCCGGTCCTGGCTTTCTCCGTCCAAAACCTCAAGGCTGATGGTGGGGTGATGATTACCGCCAGCCACAACCCTCCACGCTACAACGGGGTAAAAGTGAAGGGCCCCCACGGCGAACCCGATAAAGCTCTGGCCAAGAAAATTGAGGGAATAATAAATTCCAATTTGGAGCGCGGAATCCCTCCCCGCCTTATGGCCTATGAAAAAGCCCTCGCTGAAGGATTGATTGTAAGGTTTGACCCCACCGAACCTTACGTTGCACACGTAAAGAGCTTGGTTAATCTCCCCCTAATAGCCCAGAGCAAACTTAAGGTGGTTGTGGACCCGATGTACGGGGCCGGGCGAGGTTACATCAAAAACATCCTCTTGGAAGCAGGCCTCCCAGAAGTCTTGGAAATAAGGGGGGAGATGAACCCTGGTTTCGGGGGTATCCACCCTGAACCCATAGCTCGCTATCTGGACGCTTTGGTTAGAACCGTGAAGGAAGGGTGGGATGTAGGCCTCGCCCACGACGGCGATGCCGACCGAATCGGGGCTGTTGACGCTGAAGGCAACTTCGTTGGCCCTCAGAAAATCTTCCCCCTAATCCTACGCTATTTGGCGGAAGAAAAGGGATGGAAGGGCTCCGTGGTCAAGACCGTATCCACTACTATGGCTGTTGATAGGTTAGCTTCTCGTTACGGCCTTCCCCTATACGAAACCCCTGTCGGCTTCAACTACATAGCCGAGCACATGCTCAACGGAGAAGTCCTAATGGGCGGGGAAGAATCAGGTGGGATGAGCGTGAAAGGCCACATCCCCGAAGGGGATGGAATCCTCATGGGCCTGCTTCTTTTAGAAGTTATGGCCGCAAGCTCTATGCCCCTCAAAGCCCTCGTGGAGGACTTGGCTTCCGATGTCGGCCCCCTTTTCTATGCCCGGAGGGATATCAACTTGGACAAACCAAGGCCTAAGAAGGCGTTAGTAAATGCACTACTGGCTTCAGCCCCTGCCCAAATAGCGGGAGTAGAGGTGAGAAGGGTAAGCGACCTGGATGGGGTGAAGTATTTCCTGGGTGAAGAAGGATGGCTCCTAATAAGGCCTTCCGGAACAGAGCCCATCCTTAGGGTTTACGCTGAAGCCACGGAACAGGCCCTGGTTAAGGCTTTCCTGGAAGAAGGGGAAAGGTTAGGCCTACAAGCCTTGGAAAACCTCACCCATTGACCGGAGCCTTTCCAAAGACTTGAGGGCTTCGGGAATAGTCAGTTCAAAGATAATTGGCCCATCAAAGCCTTTTTCCCTCAAAGTGGCGAAGAATTTCTCCACCGGCACTTCCCCCTCACCAAGTGGCAGATGGTCGGCCCAGCGGGGAGGACCGCCTGGCTCGGGCCTGAACCAAGCATCGTGCAAGTGAACTTCTTTGAGACGAGGTAGGCATTTGGCCAAGGCCTGGTGGAAATCCACAGGGCCGGGCTGACGGGAAAAGACATGCCCAGTATCAAAGCAGACCGAGAGGTCAAACTCCTCCGCCAGCCCCAAGGTCAAATCCAAGGGAAATTGGATGGTCTCAATGGCTAAAGACCTTGATGGAAGGCCTGTCCGCTTGAGGATTTCCTCAATGCTTCGGGCAGCGTTGCGCTGGAACATGAACATGAGCAGAGGGCGAGCTTGGTCCGGGATTGAGGAAGAGATGAAGAACTCAGTAGCAAGCGGGCCGGTAGCATGGAAGACGTAAACCTCAGGCTCAAGTGGGGCCAAACGGATAGCTGCATCCACCATGACATCTACCGATGCTTTCCTCACTTCCTCAAAGGGACTTGAGGGCTCAAGCGACCAAAGGGGCAAGTGGACAGTGTAACTGAGGCCAAGGCTTTCCTTGAGTTCAAGCAGGCGCCTGAGGGTGGGGATTCCGAAGCTGTGGGGGAAGAAGATATTGAGGTCGGTATTGAGTTCAATGAGCTTGAAACCGGAGGCGGCGATGCGTTCGGCCATCTTTGCCACATCCAGCTGGGGTAACTTTTCCGGTAAACGGCCTTCGGCCAATAGGGGAGCGGCCATTTCCAAAAGCAATTGCTCCTGCAGGATTTCTATCCCAAACCTGAACATTTTCACCTCCGTTGCAGTTTTAGCGTTAAGATTATACTACAGCCCAAGGGAAACTGTGCAACGCCAGACCATCCTCGGCCCGCTTAGAGTTTGGTTATGGGGTTGGCATAGCAATATATGCACCCAGAGGGACACTTCATGGAGTAAGCCCCGATATCCACGCTTAGAGTGCACCCACATTCTTTCCTCTGGCCCTTGTCCTTCTCAGTAGGGGCAGGAAGGCCCCGCGGATGGAGCTTGGTCAGAAGTTCCCCATCAATGCAGCTTGAGGGCAAAGCGCCGGCCTTAAGAAGCAAAGGATTAGCACAACTGTAGAGGGTAAGGCCAAGGGAGCGCCCAAGTTCCACAAGCTTAGAAGCTATCTCCAGCTTCTGCTCAGGAGGAGGGTCAAACCACTTCCACCCCCGCTTCACTACTTTCCCGTAGAAAGTGGCGAAGGAGAAGCGCACTGTGGTTATCCCGGCTTCGGCGGCAGCGGTGAAAATGGGCTCAGCCAAATGGACATTGCTCCTTATCTCTCCCGCCTCCTCCCAGAAGATGAGGGGGTCAAACCGCAAGGTTACCCTTAGAGGATGGCCGGCAATCTTCAAAATCTCAGGCAATTGCTTGATTGCCTCCGTCCAAGGGGGAACCCTTGGCTCCAGAGG
>CAZPWR010000284.1:0-6473 GCA_964590555.1 uncultured Anaerolineae bacterium
GGAGGGTTCGCCAATGTTTTGGGTCCCACTCGTGCGAAAGTTTAACCCCTTTCCCCTAATAAGGGGTTGGGGGGCACTCCCCAGACTCCCCGCCAAGGGGTGAAGCCCCCTGGATCCCATTACCCTCTCGCAGGGGGATTACGGAGGGGTCGGCGTGGGCTGCCCTCTGGCCGAAGGCCAAAAGGGGCTAATTTCAATCGGCGTTAAAAGGACCCAACCCCACGCCCCTTGAGAAAGGACTCTGCCCCCTCCAAGTTAAGGAAGGGGATAACGCTTACCCCCTGTAACATCCAATGAGGGGATTATTCGGAGCATGAAGCTTGGCAAACGGCGGTGGGAAAAAACGGGAAGTATCCCCGTCACAGGGGAGATTTTGCACCCTAAAACCACTCGTGATATAATACTACTGAGAAAACCAAAGTGGCCAAGTTGAGGCCGCTTTAATTTTGAAGAGCAAAGGAGGGAAAAGTGCCGTTGGATAAAGCCAAAAAACGGGAGATAATAGAAAAATTCCGTCTACACCCTGAGGACACTGGCTCGCCAGAGGTGCAGATAGCTATTTTAACTGAGCGAATAAATAGGCTTGTCCAGCATCTTTCCGTTCACAAGCATGATGAGCATTCCCGAAGAGGGCTTTTGAAGCTGGTGGGTAAGAGAAGGCGCTTTCTCAACTACCTTCAGGAAAAGGATTACAGGCGTTACCGCAAGCTCATAGAAGAGCTCGGCTTACGCCACTAAAATCTTTTAAAGGCGAGGTCAGGAAAAGGGGTGCAGGTATTGGAAGGCAGGTCTCTGTTTTAGGGGAACAGGGCTCTGCCCTCCAGTCCCTGGCCTCCAAACCTGACCTCGCCCGAGGTTAGGCTTAGGAGGTGATTTATGAGTAGCACGTTTAAAGTCCAAATAGCAGGTCAAGAGTTCCTTTTTGAGACCGGGAAACTGGCTTTTCAGGCTGGAGGGGCAGTAACAGTCCAGTGGGGTGATACTATTGTATTGGCTACAGCTACCGCCTCAAAGGAGCCGAGGGAAGATGTGGATTTCTTCCCCTTAACCGTAGACTTTGAAGAACGCCTCTACGCTGCGGGTAAAATTCCGGGTGGCTTTTTCCGCCGTGAAGGACGTCCAAGCGAGGCTGCTATACTCCTTTGTCGCTTGGTGGACCGCCCAATAAGGCCTCTTTTCCCCAAAGGGATGAGGAATGAAGTCCACATTGTTATAACCGCCCTCTCCTCCGACGGGGAACACTCCATAGATATACCGGCTATAGTTGGCGCTTCAGCAGCCCTAACCATATCCGACATACCTTTCAATGGGCCTATAGGGGCAGTAAAAGTAGGCTACATTGATGGGGAGTTCGTGGTAAACCCCACCAGTTCCCAGATGGAGCGGAGTCTGATTGATATAAAGGTAGCCGGGACCGAGGAAGCGGTCATTATGGTAGAAGCCGGGGCAACAGAAGCGCCCGAGGAGATAGTTTTAGAGGCCATAAAGATTGGCCACCAAGCCCTCCAGGCTTTCATCCAGGTCCAAAAGGAGATGGCCCAAAAGGTCGGGAAGCCCAAGATGGAAGTCCCCTTGTACCAGCTTCCCGAAGCTACCCTTAAAGCCGTAGCTGAAAGGGTTGAGGCCCCAATAAAGGAAATACTCAACCAAAACCTGATAAAGGCCGAGCGGAACGAAGCCTTAGATTCCCTCTTGGCTGAGCTTATAGCTGAGCTTGGCCAGGAGCATTCCCCGCAGGATATAAAAGAGGCCTTCTTCCAAGTCCTCAGAGACATCGTCCGCAAGCGAATCCTGGACGAAGGAATTCGCCCCGACGGCCGTGGGCTTAAGGATATAAGGCCAATAAGTTGCGAGGTTGGGCTCCTCCCCAGAACTCATGGCTCAGGGCTCTTCACCAGGGGAGATACCCAAGTCCTGACCATAGCTACCCTCGGAACCCACAGCGATGAGCAGATAATGGATAGCTTGATGGCCGAGGAGACCAAGCGCTTCATCCACCACTACAATTTTCCACCCTATTCCACAGGCGAAGCTAAGCCCATAAAGGCCCCAAGCCGACGGGAAATTGGGCATGGTGCTTTGGCCGAAAGAGCTCTGGCTCCGGTTATACCCCCGGAGGAAGAATTCCCATATACCATACGGCTCGTTTCCGAAGTGCTTTCTTCCAATGGTTCTACGTCTATGGCTTCGGTCTGCGGCTCAACCTTGGCTCTGATGGATGCCGGTGTGCCCATAAAGGCCCCAGTGGCCGGTATATCCATAGGCCTCGTAAAGGAAGATAGCCGTTACGCCCTATTAACCGATATCCAAGGCATGGAAGACCACTTGGGCGATATGGATTTTAAAGTAGCTGGGACGGCAAAAGGGATTACAGCCATCCAAATGGACTTGAAGATTCCCGGAATCTCCCCTGAGATTTTGGCCGAAGCCTTGGCCCAGGCACGGGAAGCGCGCCTTTTCATCCTGGACAAAATGCTTTCACTGATTGATAAGCCCAGGCCATCCATTTCGCCTTATGCCCCCAAAGTCAGCATGATAAAGATTGAGCCGGAGAAGATAGGCCTCGTTATTGGCCCAGGCGGGCGTACCATCCGCCACATCATTGACGAAACAAAAACAAAGATTGACATAGAGGACGACGGGACTGTCTACGTAGCTGGTGTTGATGGGGCAGGGGTTGAAAAAGCTATCCAGCTGATAAGGAGCCTTACCGAAGAGGCTGAAATAGGCAAAATCTACCTGGGTAAAGTGGTGCGGATAACCGATTTTGGCGCTTTTGTGGAGATACTTCCGGGCAAGGAGGGTTTGCTCCATAAATCTCAGCTATCCGATCGCCGGGTCTCAAGGGTTGAGGATGTAGTGAAAGAAGGGGACGAGATAATGGTCATGGTCATAGACATTGATAAAGATGGCCGAATTAAGCTTTCACGCCAAGCCGTTTTAGAAGGCTGGTCCGCCGACGAGGCGAGGGCCAGGGATCGGCAAAGCCAGAAGAAGAGCGCGCTGGTGAAAACTCCTTCCAGTGTAGGTGCGAGGATAAGGATTAGGCCTTCCCGCAAGCCCTAATTTCCCCCAACGGAAAAGGGGAATGGAGACAAAGAAGTCTTGCCTAAACCAGGCTTGACTTCATAATTTTATTTTAAGGAGGTGAGAAGCCATGGCTAAGAAATGGGTTTACATGTTCAGCGAAGGCGGCGAATCCATGCGCGACCTTTTGGGCGGAAAAGGAGCAGGGCTTGCCGAAATGACCAGAGCTGGCCTCCCCGTTCCCCCAGGCTTCACTATCACCACTGAAGCTTGCAATGAGTACTTTAAGAACGGGCGTCAGTTCCCTGAAGGGATGTGGGAACAGACCTTGGAAGCCCTGCGCGAAGTGGAGAAGATGACTGGTAAAAAGTTCGGCGACCCTTCTAATCCTCTCCTGGTTTCCGTCCGCTCCGGGGCAAAGGTCTCAATGCCCGGAATGATGGATACCGTCCTGAACCTGGGACTGAACGAAGAGACACTCCAAGGCCTTGCCAAGCTTACCCAGAACGAGCGCTTCGCCTACGACGCTTACCGCCGTTTCATCCAAATGTTCGGCCGAATTGTGATGAAGGTGCCAGGGGAGAAGTTTGATGAGGCTTTTGAAAAGATTAAGGAGAAATACGGAGCCAAGAAGGATACTGACCTTGGCGTTGAAGCTTTGAAAGAAGTTGTGGCTGAGTTTAAGCGCATTTATAAGGAGCACGTGGGAGAAGATTTCCCCTCTGACCCCTATGAGCAACTGCGCAGAGCCATCGGGGCTGTATTTGAATCCTGGTTCGGAAAGAGGGCTGTTGACTACCGCAACTACTACGGAATCCCCCACGATTGGGGAACTGCGGTCAACATCGTCACGATGGTCTTTGGCAACATGGGCGATGATTCAGGGACAGGGGTAACTTTCACCCGCGACCCCGCTACTGGGGAGAAAGTCCTCTGGGGCGAATATTTGCCCAACGCTCAGGGCGAGGACGTGGTGGCTGGAATTCGCACCCCTTACAAGATTGAAGAACTCAAGGAGAAAATGCCCGAAGTTTACGAGCAACTGGTGAAGGTCTCAGAGCTTTTAGAGCGCCACTACAAGGATATGCAAGATATGGAGTTCACCGTAGAGCGGGGCAAGCTCTGGATGCTCCAGACCAGGGCTGGGAAGCGCACGGCTAAAGCTGCGGTCAAAATAGCCGTAGACATGGTCAAAGAAGGGATTATCTCCAAAGAAGAAGCCATAATGCGCGTTACGCCAGAGCAAGTGGACCAGCTTTTGCATCCTCGCTTTGATGAGAAAGCCAAGGAAAAGGCCAGAGCTGAGGGGCGCTACCTGGCCAAGGGTCTGAACGCCTCACCCGGAGCAGCTACGGGAATAGCCGTCTTTGACGCTGATACTGCCGAAGAGCTGGGCAAGAAAGGGGAAAGCGTAATCTTGGTCCGCCCTGAGACTTCCCCTGATGATGTGCATGGTATGCTTGTGGCCAAGGGAATCCTTACCCAGCACGGCGGAGCTACCTCTCACGCCGCTGTAGTAGCCAGAGGCCTGGGCAAGCCATGCGTCGCCGGTTGCGAGGCTATCCACATTGACCTCGCCCGTCGCCTCTTCACCGTGAACGGCAGAGTAGTAAAAGAAGGCGATATAATCTCCATTGACGGCTCCACCGGCGAGGTCTTCATTGGCCCGATAACTACCATTGAGCCCAAGCTTGAGGAAGAAGAAGAGCTCCTTACCCTACTCTCCTGGGCCGATGAAGTCCGGCGCCTTGGTGTTTGGGCTAATGCCGATTACCCGAAGGATGCCAAACAAGCTCGCGACTTCGGAGCCGAAGGGATAGGCCTGTGCCGAACCGAGCACATGTTCTTTGAGCCCGATCGCCTCCCAATCGTCCACCAGATGATTTTGGCCGAGACTTTGGAGGAGCGCCAGGCGGCTCTGGACAAACTCCTGCCGATTCAAAAAGAAGACTTCAAGGGCATCTTCCGAGTAATGGAAGGCCTTCCGGTCATAATCCGCCTGATTGACCCACCTTTGCACGAGTTCTTGCCCAAGTATGAGGACCTCATAGCTGAGGTTACAGAGCTTAGGGTTCGCCTTGAGTATGAAAAGGACAATGCCGAACTCAAAGCTCGCTTGGCAGAGAAAGAGGCTTTACTCCGCAAAGTAGCAGCCATGCGTGAAGCTAACCCCATGCTGGGCTTCCGCGGGGTTCGCCTCGGGGTCCTCTGGCCCGAAATCAACAGGATGCAGGTCAGGGCTATAATGGAAGCCGCCTGCGAGCTCACCAAGGAAGGCCTGAGGGTCTACCCCGAAATAATGATTCCGGTCACTGCCAACGCCAACGAGCTCAAAATCCTCAAGGAGCTTGTGGACGAGACCGCCCGCAAGGTAATGGAAGAGCAAGGGGTGACCGTAGATTACAAGTTCGGGACAATGATTGAAATACCCAGGGCGGCCCTTACCGCTGCGGAATTTGCCCGCTACGCCGAATTCTTCTCCTTCGGCACCAACGACCTCACCCAGACCGTTTACGGCATATCCAGGGATGACGCTGAGGGCAAATTCCTTCTGGCCTACGTAGAGAAGGGCGTGATTCCGGCCAACCCCTTCCAAACCCTGGACAGGGAAGGGGTGGGCAGGATTATGAGGATGTGCGTGGAGGAAGCCCGCCAAGTCCGGCCTGATATAGAGATAGGGATATGCGGGGAGCACGGTGGTGATCCAGCTTCCATAGAATTCTGCCACATCATAGGCCTCAACTACGTTTCCTGCTCCCCCTTCCGAGTCCCCATAGCCAGGCTGGCAGCGGCACAGGCCGCCCTCCAGCACGAATACGGCTTGACGAAGAAAGTCATAGTCTAAGGTCTCGTGGGGCAAGTTGCCTATCAAGCCCAGAAAATTGAATAATTGGGGAGGCAACTTGCCCCCTAATTTCTTCCCGGAGGTTGGCCCATGGAGTGCAAGAAGGAAAGAAACCTCAAAATCTGCACTTGCACTTACGAACCCTGCGATAAGAAAGGCATTTGTTGCGAATGCATAGCTTACCACCGGCGCATGGGGGAACTGCCCGGTTGCCTATTCCCCCCGGAGGTGGAGAAGACTTATGACCGCTCTATAAGGCGCTTTGTGATGGCTTACAAACACCTTCTCTGAAGGAGGGGAAATGGCTTTGGGGGAATTTCCCGGCAAGGGCAAGGTAGCAGTCCTCCGCACAACCCCTGAGACGGTTCTTGAGGACTATAAACGGCTCATGAAATTAGCTGAGTACGAAAAGGCCCTCCCCAAGGACCGAGAAACCATACTCAAAATAAACATCTCGTGGCAAACATGGTATCCGGCCTGCTCCACAACCCCTTGGCAACTGGAAGGGGTAATCCGAACCCTTTTGGAGGATGGGTATACTCGCATATGGGGAGCTCACAACCGCACTGTGGTTGTGGATGCCTACATTGGCGAGCGGAAC
>CAZPWR010000285.1:0-6220 GCA_964590555.1 uncultured Anaerolineae bacterium
GATGCTTCAAGGATAAAGGCTGCCGTCAGCACATCTTGCGGTGGAACTTCATGGGTTATGTCCACTATAGTGACCTTGGGGTTTATGGATAGAATCACCCCCTTCATAGCTCCCACAAAGTAATCCTCAAGGCCGAAATCCGTAAGGAGGGTTATAACCACAGGCTAAGCCTCCTGCTTTGCGGCCGGGAAATAGAGGGAAAAAGTGGCCCCTTCCCCTAGCTTGCTTTCAACTTCTATCCAACCCCTGTTCTGCTTTATGATGCTATAAACCACACTTAGCCCCAATCCTGTCCCACCCTGAGGCTCCTTGGTAGTGAAGAAAGGCTCAAAGATGCGCTCCTTCACCTCGGGGCTCATCCCAATTCCCGTGTCTTTAACGATAAGGCGAACAAATTCCCCAGGGTAGGCTTCAGGGTGAGCCAAGGTTTCCTCTGTAAGCCGGACGTTATCAGTCTTTATTAAAAGCTTGCCCCCGTCAGGCATTGCATCCCTGGCATTCATCACAAGGTTCATTATTATTTGCTCAAGGTGGCTTCGGTTGGCCTTTATCGGGTAAAGGTTAGGGTAAAGCTCCAGGACAAGCTCTATCCTTTCCCCTAAGGTTCGGGAAATGAGGGCTCTCATGTCCATGATTACGGAGTTTAGGTTTAAGGTTTCGGGAGCCAAGGGTTCTCTGCGGCCAAAGAGCAAAAGTTGCCTCACAAGGCTTGAGGCTTTTTCGCACGCTTTCCGGATTTCTTCCAAGAGGGCACGACTTTCCTGAGGTGGGGCAGAGCCTGAAAGGAGGAATTCGGTGCTTACCAGGATTGGGGTGAGGAAATTGTTGAAGTCATGCGCTATAGCCAGAGCCAGGTTCCCAGCTGCTTCCATTCTCTGAGCTCTTATGTAGAAGGACTCCATACGCCGCAGCTCAGTGACATCCTTGACAATGCATAAGGCACCGTCGGGGATAGGGTAAAGCCTAAGCTCAAAGATTTTCCCCCGGACGGGGATGAAAAAAGTCTGGACAATCCCTTCCTCAATAGTGCGAGAAAAAGCTTCCTGGAAATCGGAGAAAGCAGGTTCTTCCAATAGCTCGCGCATGCTTTTCCCGGAAACTTCCTCAACCTTTTGGCCCAGGAAGCCAGCACCGGGCTCGTTAGCCTGCCGAAGCCTTAACTCACGGTCTACAACCCAGAGGCCATCGGTTATGGAGCTGATGAGGAGGCGATGCCACCTCTCGCTTTCCTCCAGAGCCTTTCGGCTTCTCTCCAGGGAAGCCAAAAGCTCATTGACCCTTACCCCAAGTTCGGCCAGCTCATCTTTCCCCTCCACTGGGACCCTGGCTGAGATATCTCCGGAGCGAGCAATTGCCGTCAAGCTTTCGGATAGCTTAGACAACCTGGAAAGCAGATACTGCCGGAGGAAGATTAGGATAACTGCACCCAGAGCAAGGCCAAGGAGGAGGTTCAAGAGGGAGAAGGAGTAGAAGGCAGCCTGACTTTGGGGGTATAGCTCCCTGGGCATTGTTACCTTGAGGACTAAGGCCGGCTGCCCGTAGAAGTCCTGAAGGAGGGCGAAAGCTTCAATGGTCCTGGAATCTACAATGTGCAAAGCAAACTTTTCCCCCTCTGCCAGCCCTGTGGGCACTTGGGGATCGTAAGGGGAAAGGAAGGAGACTGGGTAACGCACAACCTCAGAAAAACTTTCGGCATGGGCCTGGGTGAGGTAGTAACCCATTACAAAGGTGCCCATTATGGGCCCTTCATCTTTGCTGGTGACAATGGGGTAGGAAGCGATCAACATAGGGCCCTTGGGCAGAATGATAAGCCCAACTTTCCCATCTTTAGTGTCAGAGTGAAGGAGGAGTGGGCTACCAGGATGAAAATGCTCTTCCCAACCTTCCGGTAGGGGTATCTCTTGACGAGCCTCAAGGTCATAAGCCTTGCCGAAGACAAGCTCCCCGGAGGTGTTTATGAAGAGCATCAGGTTTAGCCCCAAGCCTTCAAAGGTTTCATCCACAAGGTTTGATTTTATGTAATCTTCCGTTGGCTCCTGAACGAAGTAATAAGTATCATCCCAAGCCGCCCAGTCCTGGGCTATTGCTATCAAGTTCTGCTTCTGGCTTTCTAAGAAAACCAAGGCCCTTTCCACATTCCTCAGGGCCCACTGCTCTTCCAACCGGGCGAAATTTTGGAGGAAAAAGGCTCTGGATAAAGCGTAAAAAGCCAAAAGCTGAAGGGCTAGAAGCGAAGCAATTATTAGGAGGGTTTTTCGGGTTATATTCACTTTACTTCTCCTCTTAGGCGAGTTGAGATGGCTTAATTATAAGGGTTAAGTTACAAAACCGCAACTTTGCCCTTGCTTTGCTTTCAATAGTAGGATGTCGTTGCGAGCGTGCGAAGCGCCCGAAGCAATCTCCCCCGATGGCAGGAGATTGCTTCTTTTCGCCCTTTTAGCTTGCTGCTATAATATCCACGGAACCAGGAGAGATTGCCAAAAGAGCTGAAAAGGAGGGGATTTAGAAGGCGCAAGCGACTAATTTTATAGCAATGCCTAAAAGGGGTACGCCCAAGGTGAAACGATTGATATGCTTTCTTCTCCTCTTTCTGTTAATCACCAGCGCAGCCCCGCAAGCCTCAGGCCAAAAGGAAGGGCTGCGAATCCTTAAGGTTGACCCCTCGGGAATTCTGCTGGAATGGGTAGCTCCGGAAGTGTCCTGGCAGCTCGCTCCAGATGGGGAATTAACCCTCAAGGCAGGCGATTGGCCAATCCTTGACCCCTCTTATTATCCTCAGGTTCCCTACGCTCATGCTCTGATTGTTTTGCCCCCAGGGATAACCCCTACTTTGCGCATCCTGGAAGCCGATGCGCTTCCGGTAAAGTTGCCCGCAGCTTTGGATAAGGCCGAGGTCTCGCCTGAATCCCACTTTGTCCTAAAAGAATTGGGCAAGTTGAGGGGTTTGCGCCTTGCTTCTCTGACCTTTTACCCCGCATTACCTGAAGGAAAGAACATCAGAATCGTCCGCCGGGTCCGAGCTGAAATCAGATGGCCTCCCGTCTCTTTACTTCCTTTCTCCCCAGACCCAATCCAAGCTTCAGTTCTTAAGAACGTGATAAACCCCCAACACGCTTACCCTTCGGAGCCGAATTTTACGGCAAGCGTAACCCCCTCAGGGAGCTCCATAGCATTGGTGGAATTCTCTAAGCCCGGCCTCTACCGCATCCGCTATGAAGATTTGCAACCCTTAGGCCTTGGCGAGATAGACCCCCATTACCTGCACTTCTACCAAGGCTCCGAAGAAATCGCCGTGGAATGGGAAGGGGATGATGATACAACCTTTGAGCCCGGCGAGGCCTTCCTTTTCTACGCCGAACCCCGCTCAAACCGCTGGAGCACTACGGATTCCATCCGAATCACAGCCGAACAATACCCCGGCCTGCGAATGAGCTCTCGGAACGCTAATCCCACAGGCTCTCCAGCAAGCCCATGGGTTAGGGAAACGTGGGAGGAAAACAATATTTACACCCCCGATTGCTTCTGTGGTCAGCTTCCGGCTGGGAGGGACGGAGACCGTTGGACGTGGGCGGATTTAAAGAACCCAGGCTCACCAACTTTTTCCTACACCTTCAAATGCCCCGCTGACCCATCACACCCTACCCGCCTCACCCTCTGGCTAATCGGCTATACCTCTTCCCTACAAAACCCCGACCACAAGGTAGAAGTTTACCTCAATAGCCTGCATTTAGGCGCAGTCCAATGGGATGGCAAAACCGCTATCACTGCCACCTTTACCATACCTGCAAGGGCTTTGACCTTGCCTTCAACTTTAACCCTCACCCTTCCAGGTATCCCAAGCGTGGCAGTTGAAGGAGCATGGCTTGATGCCTTCGCTTTGGACTATGTCCCAGACCCACAACTCTCGGCCCACCAAATTGCCTTCTCCACCGAACTTTCCAACGGGCCTTCAGGGCCAAGCAAGTTTACCGTCCGCCTGGCTGGGAGCCCCCCTTTTAGAGCTTATGAAGTGACCAACCCTCAAGCTCCTGTCAAACTTAGCTCCTTTGCAATCCAAGGCAATAACGTAACCATTGGCGACCCTGGTGGTAGCCTTCGCCACTACTTCGTAACCGATACCGAAGGCGTAATGAGCCCAGTGCGAATTCGTAAGCCAGAACCACTCCCTGAACCCGGAGCCGATTACCTCATCATCTCCCATCCTGATTTCCTAAGTGCCCTGTCCCCCCTCGTAAGCCTGAGGGGAAGCCAAGGCTTAAAAGTCAAAGTGGCAAACCTCCAAAGCATCTATGACCACTACAGCAACGGCTTACCTGACCCGGAAGCCATAAGAGCTTTCCTGGCCGATGCTTATAGAACATGGAACCCTCGCCCTCTTTACGTCCTCCTTGTAGGCGATGGCACAATTGACCCAAAGAGGTTTAGATCTGACTCCCAGCCCACCTACCTTCCACCCTACTTAGCTGAAGCCGGCCCCGAAGGCGAAGAAATCCCCGCAGACAACCGCTACGCCTGCGTGGATGGAAACGACAACCTCCCAGATATGCTCATCGGCAGGCTTCCGGCAAGGAGTGCGGGTGAAGCCAGAGCTATGGTGGAAAAAATCGTGGCTTATGAAACCTCCCCTCTCCCCGGCGAGTGGAATGCCCGTATCCTCTTCGTGGCCGATAACCCCGATTACGCCGGGGACTTCCACGCTTGGACCGACGAAGGCTACAGCTTGGTGAAAGAACCATTCGTCGGTATACGCCTGTACTGCTCAGGAAGTGACCCCTCCAATCCCAGCATTTGCCAGGATGTGGCAAGAACGAGGGAAAAGCTGCTAAGGGAATGGAACCAAGGGGCTTTGTTCGTAAGCTGGATGGGGCATAGCTCATGGCATCAGTGGGAACACGGCAACCTCTTCCACCTAAACGATATACCCTCGCTCACCAACAGCCGCAGGCTCCCGGTGGTTCTGGAAATGACCTGCTTTACGGGATTTTTTGCCCGGCCAGATATTGCGGTCTTGGACGAAGAGCTTGTAAGAGCTCCCGCAATTGGAGCAATAGCAGCTTTTGGGCCTTCAATGCACGCCTTTTCCCCCGCTCACAGAGAGTTACTCTACGGCTTTATGGAGGACTTCTTTGAGAATGGGCAAACCAGATTGGGGCAGCTTTCCCTAAATGCCAGGCTTAAAGTCAACCTTACCGCTTACCCTTGGGTTATGGATGTCTATCACCTCTTCGGTGACCCGGCGCTCTCGCTCCAGACGGAGATAAAGCCTTGGCCCTTTAGCCTTTTCCTCCCCATTGTGCTAAAATCCCGATGAGCAAAAGCTTTGAGGAGGTTCCATGCAAATCATAGGTGAGAAAATCAACGGGTCAAGCCCCAGAATCGCTAAGGCTATTCAGGAAAGAAATGCCGATTTAATCCGAGAACTGGCCCGTAAGCAGGCCGAAGCCGGAGCCAATTGGATTGATGTCAACGCTGGCACCCCACCCTCCCGCGAGCCAGATGACCTTGTCTGGTTGGTAGAAGTTGCCCAAAGCGCTGTAGATGTTCCTCTTAGTTTAGACAGCACCAATCCAGAAGCATTGCGAGCGGCCTTAGCTGTAGTGCGCAAGACCCCGCTTATAAACTCTATCTCGGGAGAACCTGCCCGGCTTGAAAGAATCCTCCCTTTGGTGGTAGAGCATGGCTGCCCGGTTGTGGTCTTGGCCATGGATGAGAGGGGGATACCAGAAACTGTAGGCCAACGCCTTGAAGCCATCCGCAAGGTTTTATCCCGCACAAGGGGGGCTGGAATCCCCGACTCTCGCCTATACATTGACCCCTTAGTCCTTCCGGTAGCCACAAATCCTGAAAGTGCTATAGTGGTTCTGGAGAGCATAAAAGCAATCCGAAGCGAATTCCCTGAAGCGCACATCACTTTAGGCCTTAGCAACATCTCCTTTGGCCTACCTCTTCGCACCCACATAAACAGCGCTTTCCTTGCCCTGGCCATGGCCGCCGGCGCCGACAGTGCTATCCTTGACCCGCTGGATCCAAGGGTTAGGGCAACCCTATTAGCTACGCAAGTTCTTCTGGGCCAAGACCGCCACTGCCTAAATTACATACGCGCCGTTAGACAAGGGCTTTTAACCAACCCTGGTAAGCCACAAGCTGCAGGGAAAGAAACCCCATAGCAGCTACGTCCCTTTTCTCGCCGATTGAAATCGGCCTTTTTTGGCCTTCGGCC
>CAZPWR010000286.1:0-1550 GCA_964590555.1 uncultured Anaerolineae bacterium
AGCTCCTTCGTGGAGGTGAGCGTGGACCAAGTCAAACCTCTCTCTGAGGGAACCAATCAGGACTTTAATGGCTAAGAGAAAATCAAAGGCCACTTTTATCCACGAAGCTCCTAACTCATAGCGGTTATCTCCGGGTATGGATGGTATCCTCCTTATCTCAACCCCAGGTGCTTCCCCGCCCTTTTTGTAAGCGTAAACTACAACTTTAAAGCCAGCTTTCTGGAGGAACTTTATCTCCTCATAAATCCTGACGTGGCACCCGTAATCGGAAAAGAACGAGGTGGGAGCCACCATCAAAATCTTTCCCATCTTTGCTCTACCTCTGCTTGGTTTTAAAAGAGCAAAATCAATTATAGCCCCAAAATTGGGCAAGCCAAAATTCACCATCCACGAAGCTGGAATGGGTGAAAGTTGCTTTGAAGTGGGGTAATTGGTATAATTAACCGGCTTTTGGCAGGAAGGGAGGGAAAAGTGGTAGGATGGTTCAAGTTTGAAAATTGGGAGATAAAGCCTGAAGACGTTGAGTTTTTGTATGAGCTTCTTTTGGAAAGAGGCAAACCTGTGCCTTTGGAAGATTTGGTATCAGCCCTTGTGGAGAAAGCTTGGAAGGAGCAGAAAGAAGAGTTAGCGAAGCTTTTGGAAAAGGGGTTAATTTACAGGCCGAGTAATTCCTATAAGCCTGGACAGGAAATTTTATTCCCTTCTTTCGGCTTTACTAAGGCCACGGTTTTAGGAGTAAGGCCTGGCTATAATCCCGATTACGGGGATTTTGAGGTTATAAAGGTTAAATTCTCCGATAGTGGCGAGGAGAAAGAGTTCGCTTCAGCTTTGAAAAAGCCCCATAAGCTTGACCAAAAAACCCCAGATGATTGGCTCGCAGCGTTTGGGTTTAACCCCCAGAATATTGTTGAACGTCATGGCCAGGCTATTAGCTCAGCTATAACTAAAGCACTATCCGGGGAAAAAGAGTTCATCTCCTTCGGTAAGCTCTGGTTCCTCAAGCCTTTAATGCTGGAAATCCACGAAGGCCACCTTAACATAGCTGAAGCAGCTATAGAAATAGCTCAGCGCCCTCTACCCCCAACCGAAATCTTAAAGCATCTGGACTTTCCCGATACTTACCCCTTAAGCTTGCAGGTCTTCTCCCTCAACGTAGCTTTGTCCCAGGATAAACGCTTTATCCAGGTTGGGCCGAAGGGGCAAACTCTTTGGTTCCTCCGGCGGTTTGAGCCCCCTGAAGTATCCCAAGAGCCAGAGCGGCTTATCTACTCGCCTATACCCTATAAAGAGGCTGCTCTTACCCCAGAGTTTCTGGAACTCGCCCAGAAGGTAGAGGATGAGGCCAATGATTGGGCCTTATTCCCGGAGCTTCCAGCGGCTGGAGAAAGCGTAACCATTGCTTTGCCCTACCATCACTTGCGGTCCGGAACCTTGCCCATAACCCCCAGGACCGCCCCCTTCTTCCCGGAGGGGGAATCAGGCCTGACTTTGATAAACTTTGTAGATGAGGCAAGCGGGGAGAAGTTTTATGGCTGGGCTGTCCATTCCCG
>CAZPWR010000287.1:0-8669 GCA_964590555.1 uncultured Anaerolineae bacterium
GGCCAAGGGGGTAAAGCCCCTATGGCGGAGAGCATGAAAATAGCGGGCAAAACTAAAGGGCAGGGTGGATTGAAAGCTATGGAATTCAAAGGTTTGAAAGCTACTATAATAGGCTTGGCAAGGGAGGGGAGCGCTCTGGCTCGCTTCCTGGCCGAAAGAGGGGCCGAAGTAACCGTGACCGACCTCAAAAAGGAAGAAGAGCTCTGGGAAAGAATGGTCCCTCTTGCCCATCTCCCCATCCGCTTCATCCTCGGAAGCCACCCCCTTGACCTCTTGGATGAAACCGACATCCTCTTCGTAAGCCCAGGGGTCCCCTTAGAAATCCCAATCGTCCAAGAAGCCAGGAAACGCAAAATACCCATAAGCGGTGAATCAAGGCTTTTCTGCGAGCTGTGCCCAGCCACGGTGATCGGCATAACCGGCTCCAGCGGCAAAACGACTACAACAGCTGTAACCGGAGAAATGCTAAAAGAAGCTGGAATCCCAACATGGGTCGGTGGAAACATCGGCAGGCCTCTCGTGGAGCACCTTGAGGAAATTCAACCTCAAGACAGGGTTGTCATGGAGCTTTCAAGCTTCCAGCTCAAACTCTTCGGGCCGGATTTTGGACTTGAGCCATTAAGCCCCCCTGTGGCCGCAATCCTCAACATAACGCCAAACCACCTGGACCGACACCCCTCCATGGAGGATTACATATCGGCCAAGAAGAACATTTTCTTGCATCAGGGGGAAAACGGCGTGGCTGTTTTTGGATACGATAACGCCGTCTCCCGAAGCTTGGCTGCAGAAGCTAAGGGTAAAGCTTGGTTCTTCAGCCTCGGAGAGCTCCCGGAAGGGGCTTTCCTGCGAGGCGATAAGCTTTACCTCAAGATGGACGAGGCTGAGCTGGAAATTTGCCGGACTGATGAGGTCAGGATGTTGGGCAGGCACAACATAGCTAACCTCTTGGCTGCCTCGCTTCTGGCATTCATAGGCGGGGCGGATATTGAAGCCATAAGGAATGTGGCCATAAACTTCAAAGGGGTTGAGCACCGCTTGGAGTTCGTCCGGGAAGTGCGCGGGGTCAAGTATTACAACGATTCCATCGCCACCTCTCCGGAGAGGGTTGTGGCTGCCCTTAACTCCTTTGATGAGCCAATAGTCCTCCTGGCTGGGGGGAAAGATAAAAACCTTCCTTGGGAAGAGATGGCTACCCTAACGGTTAAGAAAGTCCGGCACATCGTAATTTTCGGGGAAGCGGCGCCGAAGATAGAGCGAGCGGTGCGAGAAGCACGCGCACGCTTGGGGGCAAGTACTCCCGAAATTTCCATCTGCTCAACCCTGGAGGAAGCGGTTGAAGAAGCTTCAAGGGTGGCAAGGCCAGGGGATATAGTACTCTTGTCGCCAGGGGGGACAAGCTTTGATGCCTTCAGGGATTACGCCCACAGGGGCGAGCGCTTCAAAGAGCTTGTGGCCAGGCTTTAGGGGTTCAGCGGGATGAAGCAAAGGGCGGGAATTTTATCAATCCAGCCAGATTACATACTGATAGCGGCGGTAGTGCTTTTGGCTTTCATAAGCCTAATGATGATGCACAGCGCAGGGGTTCACCTCTTAGCTTTGAGGGGTTCTGGGAACCCAGAGCGTTTCTTCACCCAGCAGCTTATGGGAATCTTAGCCGGCTTAGGGGCTATGGGCATCGCTTCGGCCGTTGATTACCGGTTGCTCAAGCGCTTTTCGGTGCCGATAATGCTCGTGGTCCTTTTGCTCTTGGTGCTTGTGAACCTCAAGGGCACGGGGCGTTGGCTGCTGCAGACCAAAGCCGGCTCTTCCCTGCAGCCAAGCGAGTTTGCCAGGCTTGGGGTCATAATCTATGCTGCTCACTGGTTATCTTCCCGAAGGGAAACCCTGGTTTCCCTCACAAAAGGCCTAATACCTTTCGCCATCATCGTCGGAATTGTCACCGGCCTTGTAATCCTGCAGCCGGATTTGTCCATGGCGGCCCTAATTGCCCTCACGGGAGCAATCATGTTCTTCATAGCTGGGGCCAACTTCTTCCAATGGGCAGGTAGCCTTCTCATGGGTGGGGCTGCAGCTGTTACCGTCATCCAAATGGGCATTTTCCACTACGCTCAAAAGAGGATTATGCTTTGGGAGCAAGTCCAGCGCTTCCTCAGAGGTGAACCCATTTCGCCAGAATACATGAGCGAGCAGCCTTTCTATGCCCTCGGCTCATTCATAAGGGGTGGGCTTTTGGGGAAAGGGCTTGGCCAAGCTTCCATGGCCCCAATAATGGGTGAAACTTTGCCTTCCGATGGAATGATGTGCCTTGTGGCCGAGGAATTGGGCTTTGTGGGATGCCTTGTGGTAGTAGCCCTTTTAGGGCTCGTGATATACCGTGGCTTCGCCATAGCTTCGCAGACCGAAGACCTCTTCGGCAAGCTCATAGCTTCGGGGTTCTGCTGGAGCTTAGCCCTCCAAGCTTTAATCCACTTGGCAAGCCTTGTAGGCTTAATGCCCATGACCGGGATGGTTTTCCCCTTCCTGAGCTTGGGGGGTTCGGCCATGGTGACCTCTATGACCGGAGTAGGCCTTCTCATGAACATATCAGCTAATAGGGAGGAGGGGAAGAAAAGTGCGGTTTATCTTCACGGGTGGGGGCACAGGAGGCCACGTCTATCCCGCCCTAGCCGTAGCCGAAAGGCTAAAAGATAGCCAAATTTTATACGTCGGGACCCGTTCCGGCCTGGAGCGCGATATCGTAGCTCGGTGGGGTATTCCTTTCCGGGCGGTTTCCTCAGCTCCTTTGCAGGGGATGAACCCCCTTCGCCAGGCCTTTAACCTGTTGCGAGTGCTTAAAGGGACGTGGGAAGCTTGGAAAATTGTGCGGGAATTTTCACCTTCTGCCATCTTCGCTACCGGGGGATATGTCTCTGTTCCAGTCGTCCTGGCCGGAAGGCTTCAGGGAATCCCATCGCTGATTTACCTTCCCGACCTTGAGCCAGGCTTAGCGGTGCGGTTCCTTTCGCTCCTGGCAGCCAAGGTGGCGGTTACTTTCCCGGAAGTGCTGAAGTTCTTCCCGGAGGGGAAAGCGGTTGTGAGCGGTTATCCAGTTCGGAAAGAGCTTTTGGAAGCGAAGGCCGAAGAGGGCCGCAGAACCTTCGGTTTGGAAGATGGGCTGAAGACAGTGCTTGTCTTCGGTGGGAGCAGGGGGGCAAGGAACATAAACAGGGCCCTGGCCCGCTCTCTTGACACCCTCTTAGATTACTGCCAAGTCCTCCACATCTCCGGAGCCCTTGATTACGAAGAGATGAAGGACCTTTACCATTCGCTTCCGCCGGAGAAGAGGAAGCGCTATAAGGTTTTCCCCTTCCTCTACAAAGAGATGGGATTAGCCTTAGCTGCGGCCGACCTTGTGGTCTCAAGAGCGGGTGCTGCCACCCTCGGGGAATTTCCCGCTTTGGGCAAGCCTGCCATCCTAATCCCTTACCCTTACGCTGGGGGTCACCAGGAGCGAAATGCCCGCTTCCTTGAGGAAAGGGGGGCAGCCTTGGTAATCCAAGATTCTGAGCTGAGCCAAGCCTTCCTTCCAGCCATTTTAAGCCTTTTGGGAGATGAAGAGCAGCTCAAAGGGATGGCGGAGAGAGCCAAAGCTCTCGCTTACCTTGACGCTGCCGAGAAATTAGCTGAAATCCTGAAGGGGCTTAGCCCAGGAGGTTAAATGATAGCCATAGAGGCTATTTTCGTAGCCCTTGTTTTTCTGTTTGGGATAATAGGCATGAGCCGGGGCTGGATGAGGGAATTGGTCGCTACCGCCGGCATAATTTTAGGCCTTTTCATCATCAATACCTTAGTTATAACCCCTCCGGGGGCTCCTGCGGAGACCAAAATTTTCATCCTTTCCTACATAGTGGCTCAGCTCACCCGAAGGCCATTCACTGACCGCATTACCCAACTGGTGGTGCAATTGAGCGTATTCGGCTTTGTTACCTTCTTCAGCTACTATGGGCCTACAGCATTAAGGGGGGTTGGGCCTGTCAGGGGATTGTTCCAAAGGGCAAGGGTAGGATGCCAAGAAGCGCTCTTAGGCTTCTTAGTAGGGCTTATAAACGGCTACCTCATAGCCGGCACGATTTGGTATTACCTCCACGAAGCCGGTTACCCTTTGCCTCCCAACGTTTGGAGCGGGGAGCTGAGCGCGACGGCACAGCAGATGATAAAATACCTGCCGGAAAATTTCTTGAGGGGGCTTACCCTTTACGGGATTATGGCCATATTGCTTTTGTTCATTTTCGTCGCAATGACCTGAGCGAGGGGAGATGAGGATACACCTTGTAGGAATCGGAGGAGCTGGGCTCTCGGCCATAGCCAGGGTTCTTAAAGAGCGGGGCTACGAAGTCTCTGGCTCCGATAAGGCCCATTCCCCGCTTCTGGAAGAATTGGCGAGGGAAGGGGTAAGGGTTTTTGTTGGCCATGAGGAAAAGAACGTCCACGGAGCTGACATCGTGCTCATCTCCTCCGCTGTGCCAAAAGACAACCCGGAGGTCCAGGAAGCCAGAAGGCTTGGGATACCGGTCTTCAAGCGGGCTGAGTTCTTGGGTTGGCTAACCCGGGGCTACAGGGTGATAGCGGTGGCTGGAACCCACGGCAAAAGCACAACTACGGCTATGATCGCTTGGATTTTGGAGAAAGCAGGCCTTTCCCCTTCTTACATAGTGGGAGGGCTCATGGCCGATTCTGGCCTCAACGCCCGCCACGGCCGAGGACCGCACTTCGTCATTGAAGCCGATGAATACGACCGGACGTTCTTAGGGCTCAGGCCGTTCTTGGCCCTTGTCACTGCTTTGGAGATGGACCACCCCGATTGCTACCCGGATTTAGAGGCGATGAAGGAGGCCTTTGAGGAATTCCTCGGCCGGGTTGAACCTGGCGGATATATCGTGGGATGCGGCGATGAGGAAAATGTAGCCGAAATCCTTGCGAAGGTAAAGGGTAACGTCATAACTTATGGCCTTAAAGACGGAAACGTTTGGCAGGGTGAATCCTTAGGGTTAGGGTCAGGAGAGGGCCATAGCTACCAGGTTAAAATGGGGAGTAGAGCATGGGGGCCGTTCAACTTGGCAATCCCTGGCCTGCAGAACGTCAAAAATGCTGTAGGAGCAATCGCTGCTTGCTACATCTTGGGGGTGGAACCAGAGCTATCGGGCTTGGCCTTGAGCTCCTTCCGGGGACTTAAGAGGCGATTTGAAATCAAAGGCGAAGCGAAGGGGGTAATCGTGGTGGACGATTATGCCCACCATCCAACCGAAATCAAAGTTACTTTGGCCGCAGCGCGGGAGCGGTTCCCAGGAAGAGAAATCTGGGCCGTATTCCAACCCCACACCTACTCCCGAACCAAAGCCCTTCTTGAAGAATTTGCCCAAAGCTTCCATCAAGCCGACCACGTAATCATTTGCGATATCTACGCTGCCAGGGAGCGGGACGATTTGGGTATTTCTTCCTTGGACATACTGGCCCTAATGGACCATCCCGATGCCAAGCACATCGGTTCCTTAGAGGCGGTTGCCTTTTACCTTGAAGAGCACTTAAGGCCGGGGTCTGTCCTCATAACCCTCGGTGCTGGCGATGTTTACCAGGTTGGGGAGAAGGTTCTGGAGGCACTTCGGGGGAAAGCTGATGAGGATTGAGAGGCTTGCTAAGCTCTTAAACGGGGTCAAAAGTGATGAGCCATTGGCCCTGCATACATCCTTTCGGATTGGGGGGCCAGCGAAGCTTTTCTTTAGAGCTAAGGGGGTAGAGGAACTGGTAAGAGCCTTAACCTTGGCCCAAGAAGAGGGGGTCCCATGGGTGGTGCTGGGCCAAGGGACAAACGTTTTAGTGGCTGATAGCGGTTTCCCAGGCCTTGTAGTAGTCAATGCCTGCGGCAGATTTGAGCTTGAGGGAAGGGGGGATGAGGCCTTGCTCCGAGCTGAAGCTGGGGTTCCCTTAGCCCGCTTGGCTCGTCTTGCAGTGTCAGAGGGCTGGGGAGGGCTTGAATGGGCGGAAGGGATCCCGGGGACGGTTGGGGGAGCAATTGCGGGGAATGCCGGAGCCTTCGGTGGATGCGTGGCTGATGTCCTTGAGAGGGTGGAAATCTTGGGGGAAAACGGCGAGAGGGTTTCCCTTAAGCCGGAGGAGCTGGCCTTCGGCTACCGAGAGAGCGCTTTTAAGGGTAAACTAAGGGGGAACGTTATCCTGGCAGCCAATTTCAACCTTGTAAAGGGGGAAGAGAAGGAGTTGAGAGAGAGGATGCTTCGCTATCGGGATGAAAGGCGGGCCAAGCAACCAAAGGAGCCAAGCGCTGGCTCCGTCTTCAAGAACCCTTCTGGGCACTATGCAGCCAAGCTCATTGAGGAAGTAGGCCTCAAAGGCTTCAGGGTAGGGGACGCATGCTTCTCCCCTGTCCACGCCAACTTCATCGTGAACCTCGGCCAGGCCAGGGCTTCTGATGTCCTCAAACTCATGGAGTTGGCGATGGATAGGGTGTGGAAGGTTTTTGGCGTAAAACTTGAACCGGAGTTAGAATTTATCGGGCTTAATCCCCCCTGGAGGTAAAATCCATGGCTAAAAAGTTAAGGGTAGGGGTTATATTTGGGGGCAGAAGCGGGGAACATGAGGTCTCCCTCGCCTCCGCCACTTCCGTCATCACTTATTTAGACAAGACCAAATACGAGGTCATACCCATAGGGATAACCAAGGAAGGCAAGTGGGTGGCCTTTGGCGACCCCCTCCAGGCCCTGAAGGCTGGAACGATCGGGTCAAACGTTCCTGTTACCATCTTGGGGGACCCAACGCAGAAGGCTCTCGTGAGCTTGGAATTTTGCGAGCAAAGCTTGAGCCCAAGGCCCATCAAACTCCAAGAGCTGGACGTGGTCTTTCCTGTCCTGCATGGCCCCTACGGAGAGGACGGGACAATCCAGGGCCTTTTGGAGTTAGCCGGGATACCATACGTTGGGGCTGGAGTGCTGGCCTCCGCGGTTGGTATGGATAAGCCAACCATGAAAGCGGTCTTCATGGCTCACGGACTTCCGGTGGTTAAGCATATCCTGATAAGGCGCAAGCATTGGGAAAGGGACCCTGCTAAGATAATGGAGCAAGTGGAGGAAGAAATAGGATACCCATGCTTCGTCAAGCCGGCCAACCTTGGCTCCAGCGTTGGGGTTTCCAAGGCCAGAAACAGGGGAGAACTGGAAAGGGCCCTCAGGATTGCTGCCCAATACGACCGCAAGATGTTGGTGGAGGTGGCGATAAACGCCCGCGAGATTGAGTGCAGCGTCCTTGGGAACGATGACCCCATAGCCTCGGTCCCGGGGGAAGTGGTCCCTCACCGCGAATTCTACGACTACAAAGCCAAGTATATCCCTGGGGAAAGCGACCTAATAATCCCAGCGCCGATACCTCCGGACCTTGCTCAGTACATCCAAGAGTTAGCGATAAAGGCCTTTTTGGCCGTGGATTGCGCCGGAATGGCCCGAGTTGACTTCTTCTTGGACAAAGAAACTGGCCAAGTATACGTGAACGAGATAAACACCATCCCTGGCTTTACGGCTACAAGCATGTACCCCAAAATGTGGGAGGCCAGCGGGATTTCTTACCCTGAGCTTTTGGACAAGCTAATTGAGCTGGCTTTGGAGAGGTTTGAGGATAAGAGTCGCTGTAAGACTTCTTACACTCCGGAAGAAGAAGAATGAGGGCTCGTCGCTCGCGGAAGAGGCGTCGCCTTTACCGGAACCTTATCCGGCCGATAGCTTTGGCTCCTGTGAGGCTCAGGAGCTTTCCCTCGGCTCACTGGGCAGCGTTGGGGATTGTTGCCCTTGTCCTGGCCTTCTTCATCTACTCCGGCTTAGCCTGGGAATTCTACGATTACCCGGTGGTGGTGAAGGGTGGGAAAGTGGTTAGCCCCGAAGTGGTAAAAGCACTCTGCGGACTTGAATATTACCACATCTTCTTCGTGAACTCAAAGCAATGCCGGAGCAAGTTGGAAGGCATTTTGGAGGTAAGGAAAGCGTCGGTCTCGGTCCGTTTCCCGCCTATGGTTATAGTGGCGGGGGAGGAGAGGGAACCAGTGATGGAGCTCATAAGCGGGGGGAGGGCTTTCTTGGTGGACCGGGATGGGGTTTTGATGGAGAACAGGGGGAGGAACCTGGCCCTCTTCCGCCTTTTTGACGATTCCGGCGGGGATGTACGCCCGGGCCAAAAGCTTTCCCCAGTTGTCCTCATGGTCGCTCTAAAGCTTAAAGAGCTTGGGATAGAAAAGGAGGGGGAACTCCACTATCACCCTGATGAAGGGTTCATCCTCAGGGCCAAAGGTGGTTTCCCTGTCTATCTGGGCTTGACTTCATACCTTATGAAGGCTCGCCTTGAGGCCTATCGCTATGTCTGGGGTCACCTTGAAGCCGAAGGCTTAAAGCCGGCTTACATAGATGTCAGGGCGCCTGATGCGCCTGTTTATTCAATTTCACGTTGACCGAGGGGAGAGGGTTGGCCAGGCTCATCACTGCCATTGACGTTGGAACAACGAAGATTTGCACCCTTATAGCAGAGGTGGAAGAAGAGGAGGAAGGGGCTCTCGTTCAGGTGATAGGGTTCGGGAATGCCCCTTCCAGGGGTATGAGGAAGGGCAGTGTGGTTAATATTTCCCAGCTGGCTCAATC
>CAZPWR010000288.1:0-2780 GCA_964590555.1 uncultured Anaerolineae bacterium
TAACCGTAGGGCTAATGGGGTTTGACGGGGAAAAGTTGCCCATCGTAGTTAAAGACGAGCTGGCGGAGAAGCTTGGCCTTGCCGATGATTCCCCTTCTAACCGCCGGGAAGAGGTCATCAACGGCTTGCTGAAAGCCAGGAAAGAAGAAAGGGAGAAGCAGATTGGCCGGTTCTTGAAAGAAGGAGCAGGGCTTGAAGGGCTCCTGCGCTGGTTCTCAAAGTGCATCCGCTGCTACAACTGCATGGGCATATGCCCCATCTGCTACTGCCGAGAATGCGTCTTCCGCACCCCGGTCTTTGAGCACGAATCGGCCCGATATTTTGACTGGGCTCAGAAGAAGGGAGTTCTCCAGATGCCTCCCGAACACCTCCTCTTCCACCTCACACGGATTAACCACATGGTTACTTCTTGCGTGGGATGCGGCCTTTGCTCCAGCGCTTGCCCATCCGATATAAACGTAGCCTTGGTTTTCCAGAGCGTGGGTGAGGAAGTCCAAGCTATGTTCGGTTACGTCCCAGGCAGGAGTTTGGAAGAGCCCGCTCCTGTCCAGACCTTCCAGGAAAGGGAGTTCCTGGAACTGGGTGAAACATTGAGGTAAGGGGGTAAAGATGGAGAAAAAGCCTGCTGCTTTGGTAATTGGAGCGGGGATAGCGGGAATTCAGGCTGCTTTGGACATCGCTAATGCTGGCTTCCCTGTCTACCTTGTGGAGAAGGAGCCATCCATCGGGGGACACATGGCCCAGTTGGACAAAACCTTCCCGACTTTGGATTGCTCGGCTTGCATATTGACCCCGAGGATGGTAGAGGTAGCCCGCAACCCCAACATCACCCTCATCACTTTGGCCGAGGTTACCTCCGTTGAAGGGGAGGCCGGAAATTTCAAGGTCAGGATACGCCGTAGGCCTCGCTATATAGACGAAACGAAGTGCACAGCTTGCGGCGATTGCGCCAAGGAATGCCCAGTCCTTGTTCCCAACGAGTTTGATATGGAACGGGGAATGCGCCACGCCACTTACATCCCCTTCCCTCAGGCCATCCCCAACAAATACGCCATTGACAAGCGAGGCATAGCTCCTTGCAAGGATGCCTGCCCTGCGCACATTGATGTGCAAGGCTACGTTACCCTTATTGCTCGCGGGAAAATCAAGGAAGCCTTGGCCTTAATCTACAAGTCGGTGCCATTCCCTGGAGTTTTGGGCCGGGTTTGTCCGCACCCTTGCGAGGAAGCCTGCAACCGAAGCCAAGTTGACCAGCCCGTTTCCATATGCTTGCTCAAGCGCTTCGCTGCCGATTACGTGCGGGAGAACGGACTCTGGGAAGAAGTCCTGGAGATAATCCGCAAGACGCACATACCTCCAAAGGATGGAATTCCGGAGAAGCGTTCGGTTGGGATTGTAGGGGCAGGGCCGGCAGGGCTTTCTGCTGCCTACTACCTCGCCCTTTGGGGATACAACGTTACAGTTTACGAGGCTCTCCCAGTAGCCGGTGGGATGATGGCTGTAGGCATACCGGAGTATCGCCTTCCCAGGGATATCCTCAACGAAGAAATTGAGCGCATAAAGAGCCTGGGTGTAGAGATTAAGCTGAACACCAAAGTTGGGCCTGATGGAATACCTCTTGAGGAGCTACGCCAGAAGCACGACGCAGTCCTCTTGGCCTTGGGTGCTCACAAGGGACTCAGGCTCAACATCCCCGGAGAAGAATTGGAAGGAGTTTTCCCAGGGGTGGAGTTCATCCGCAAGGCTAACCTTGGGGAGCCGGTCAAAGTAGGGGAGAAGGTTGTGGTCATAGGCGGTGGGAACGTAGCCATAGATGCCTCTCGGATTGCCCGGCGCCTCGGAGCAAAGAAGGTGACGATACTTTACCGGCGTTCAAGGGCCGAAATGCCTGCCAGCCCCTGGGAAGTGGCTGACGCCGAGGAAGAAGGGGTTGAAATCCAGTTCCTGGTTGCCCCAACCCGAATCTTAGGGGAGAACGGCCGGGTCACAGGGATAGAGTGCATAAGGATGCAGCTCGGTGAACCAGATGCCTCCGGCCGCCGTCGCCCTATCCCGATTGAGGGAAGCGAGTTCGTAGTTGAGGCCGATACCGTAATACCGGCCATAGGCCAGGCTGTGGAAGCAGATGGACTTGAGGTTGAAGTCACAAAGGGAGGCACTCTCAGCTTCAACCCGTTAACTATGGAGACAGGCATTCCTGGGGTATTCGCAGCTGGTGATGCAGCTATAGGCCCAGCCACAGTCGTAGAAGCCATCGCCCAGGGGAAGAAGGCCGCTATGGCCATAGACCTATACTTGCGTGGTGAGAAGGTGGAAGTGCCGGAACCTTCCTGGCACGCAGTATCTTTGGAAGAGGTCAAAAGCCAATTCCGCTCCTTCCCTTTGGACCGGAGAGCTTCTCCTAAACCGAGGCACGAGGTGAAGAAGCTTCCTGCGGAGGAAAGGATAAGCGGATTCAGCGAAGTGGAGCTCGGTTTTGAAGAAGAGGAAGCAATCGCCGAAGCAGAGCGCTGCCTGAACTGCGCCATCTGCTGCCTCTGCATGGAATGCGTGAGGGCGTGCCAAGCCAAGGCCGTAGACCATTCAATGCAAGAGCAAACCCTGGAGTTAGAGGTCGGAGCTATCATCGTAGCCACTGGATACGACCAGTTTGATGCTCGCCGCAAGCCTGAGCTCGGCTACGGACGTTACCCGAACGTCCTGAGTGGCCTGGAATTTGAAAGGCTTGTCTCAGCCTCAGGCCCCACTAAGGGCAAGGTAAAAATCAACGGGAAAGAGCC
>CAZPWR010000289.1:0-1675 GCA_964590555.1 uncultured Anaerolineae bacterium
CAGCGACAGCCACCAGCACTCCGGTCCATACGATCCGGCTGCGATCGGTGCGCCCCAGCCGGCGCAATACGCTCAGTACGATGCCGACGATGAGCGCGGCTTCCAGCCCTTCCCGTAACGTAATCAGAAAAGAAGCGAGCACCTCTATCCTCCCGAAGAGTGGTCTTTATTCCATAATACCTCGCCTTGGAAAGCACAGAAAGCGCCGATTGCCCCCCATCCTCCCCCGCCAAATGGCGGGGATGTGGCCTCCGAAAAAGCGAACAGGCCAGGTGTCTAAAGCATCACGCCAATTGGGCCGGCTTCGCGGGACATCCCTCGCTCCTCCATCCGGACAAAGAGCAGCTTCTCCTCTTTGGCGTGGTGGCAACGGTCGGCAAAGTTGCGGAAGAAGTCCACCATTTGCTCCAACCGCTCCGTCCGGACTTCCCCTGTCTCCCCCATCCGCCGAGCTTCACGCTCAGCAGCGTCCAGAACCTGAAGGATGATTTTGTGCTCATGCATCAAGGTCTCTGTTGGTCTCATGGGCTAACTTCCTCTACAAGGATGACTTCCACTGAGCATCCATCGGCAGCTTCTTGCACGCAATTGCCCAAGGCTTCCGGCACCAGCCCTTCAGCGATGTTCCCCGAGATCCGGTAAGCCTCTACGATTTGGCTGAGGCCATCCTCTTCGTTCTCTTCAAAAACTTCAGGGCAAGTGGACCAGCATGCTCCGCAGCTTATGCATTCTTCGCGCTTGATTGTGACTTTGAAGAATTTGCCGCCCATTTTTACCTCCAAGTTCTCGCTCTTCGGTTTTGACGACAGGTTTAAAAGCTGGGGTAGCCCCAGGCGCTCACAGTCCATTTAAGCCGAAAATTAACCTTCTGCCTATGACCAAAGTCACATTTAAGGGGAAAAAGCCCCGCCTGCTTTTAGAGTTTGGGAAAATCGGGCTCCCATGGTAACATTAAGAAACGACCTAATGGAAAGTGAGGGGATGACTAAAGCTCTCGCGAAAGGTTTGTTTCGGCTCCTTCTGATGGGCTTGGGAATATTGCTGGCGGTCCCCTTCCTTCTGGCTATTTTCCTGTATGGGCGGGATGCCGTCCTGGGCGTGAACCGCCCCTACGTGCCCCGCGATGGCCCCCATCCACTGTTTCCCGAACTGAGCCGGGAATGGCGGATGCGTCCGGTGGATAATCCCGGTGATTGGCTTCCCAATGGCTTGGACGGTGCCGATGTGAACGGCGATGGCTGGGAAGACTACCTGACTAACTACGAGTTCACCGGCCGCATCAGGGTAGCCCTGCACCCACCGGGCCCGCCCACTGATGCTCCATGGCCCGCCATAGATGCAGGCTGGGTTCCCAACGCCGAAAATGCCGCCTTCGGTGACCTGGACGGCGATGGATGGGTTGACATCTTGGTCGCGCATGGAGTAGAGCACACTTCTACCCCGGCGGGCATACGCGTCCTTTGGGGCGGTCCTGGCCCCTCTTGGCACGACGGCGGCGATATCCCATCTTCTCTCGGCCTGGGCCATTGGCTTACCGTCCGCGCCGTTGACCTGGATGGGGACGGCGATCTTGACGTGGTTGCCGGAGGGCGGGCTTCCCGGATGGCCGGAGGAAGCCAGCGCAATTTGGATTCCCAAGCCTTGACCTGGGCCGGAATTCGCTGGTGGGAGAACC
>CAZPWR010000290.1:0-7778 GCA_964590555.1 uncultured Anaerolineae bacterium
GGGGTGGGCGTGGGGTGTCCCCCGTCCTTTCACTCTGATTAAAGTCAGCCCCCGTGTGCCTTCGGCCATGGGTCGGCCTTCGCCGACCCCCCGTAACCCCCCCTGCAAGGGGGGCCCCAACCCCCCGTAACCCCCCCGCAAGGGGGGTATGGGAGGGGGAAATTTTCCCAACCACAAAAGGTAAACTGCTTCGGCTGCTTGCGCTGCCTCGCAATGACACAAAAAAGCCCCCTGCCTTCGGTTCGGGGCCTCAAGCAGGGGGCCTATCCCTCACTTTTCCCCACACCGTTCCAGGAGCTTTTCCCACTCCTGGTCTATCCTGGCCTGGATTTCGTCAATGAGGTGGCGGAACTTGGGCTGGAAGAGGTGGCGGAAACGGCCCTGAGCCTTAAGCCATTCCTCTATCGGCTTCTTCTCCTTAGGCTTGTAATTGAGTTTCCAAACCCCATTTTCAACTTCAAACAGTGGCCAATAGCAGGTCTCTACTGCCAGCCTGGAAACCTCAATCGTGGTAGCAGTATCGTGGCGCCAGCCTCGGTTACAGTCGGAAAAGATGTTTATGAACGCAGGGCCGTCGGCAGCAACTGCCTTGCGCACCTTAATCATAAGGTCCCGCCAGTGGCTTGGGGAAGCTTGAGCAACATAAGGGATGTTGTGGGCAGCCATTATCTCCGTTATAGGCTTGCGCCATTGGATTTTACCAGGGATTACTTCCCCAGCCGGGGAAGTAGTAGTATGGGCACCAAGCGGAGTAGCACTGGACCTCTGGATTCCCGTGTTCATGTAAGCCTCATTGTTTAAGCAGATGTAGACGATGCGGTGTCCCCTTTCAAACGCCCCCGAAATCCACTGCAGGCCGATATCGTAAGTAGCTCCGTCACCGCCAAAAACCAAAAACTTGACGTTACGGTCTTGAATCTTGCCCTTGCGGACCAGAGCCTTGTAAGCGGCCTCTATCCCGGCTGCTGTGGTGGCTGCGTTTTCAAAGGCATTGTGTATCCAAGGGACACGCCAAGAAGTATTAGGGTACATGGAGGTGGCAATTTCCAAGCAGCCAGTAGCGGTGGCCACAACCACTGGCTCATCTATGGCGCTTAAAACTTGCCGCACGATTATCCCCTCGGCACAACCGGCACATAGCCTGTGGCCAGGGGCAAATTTCTCCGGCTTGCTCGCTAACTCTTTGAGGTTTATCCTTGTTTCCACTGCCATCTCAGCCCCTCCTTAACTTTATTCCCTCAAACCCAAATAGCCTACCCTGTAAGGGACTTTCCCGGTCTCGGCAATGCGGAGCAGTTCCTTTACCATGCCCTCAATCTGCTCCGGAAGTATATCCCGGCCACCCAAGCCGAAGATGTAATCTACAATCTGCGGACCTTTCCCGTTGCCATAGGTGTATAAGGAAGCGCACAGGTCCAGGAAAAGCGGCCCACACCCCTCAATTGAGCCGAAAGCTATGGAGCGGTCCATAACCCCTATGACCTTGACATGCTTCAAGACTTCCACCAGCTCTTTCCCAGGGAAAGGCCTGTAAAGCCTGGGCTTAAGTAGGCCAACCTTGATGCCTTCCTGGCGGAGCTTGCGGACCACGACCCTTGCTGTTCCAGCGGTAGAAGCCAGAACCACAATGGCTACTTCAGCATCGTCCAGCTCGTAGGCTGAGAACAGGTCGTAGTAGCGGCCGGAAAGCTTCCCATACTCTTGGCCTATCTCTTTAACCACTTGCGGGACTTTGGAAAGGGCCTCAGTTTGCTGGCGCTTGAATTCAAAGTAATAGTCGTAGAAAGCCCAGGCCCCGAAAGTCTTGGGCTGGTCTATGTCCAAAAGGGAGTAAAGGGGCTTGTATTCCCCCACAAATTCTTTAACCGCTTTATCCTCCAGCACTTCAACCCTTTCCACCCCGTGCCCAGTTATGAACCCGTCCTGCATGGACATAACCGGAAGGAGGATTTCCGGGTGCTCGGCAATGCGAACAGCTTGGATAGTGTTATCGTAGGCCTCTTGGGGGTTCTCGGCAAAGATTTGGATCCAACCGGCATCCCTTGCCCCCATGGAATCGGAGTGATCGCAGTGTATGTTAAGGGGTGCGGAGAGGGCCCTGTTGACCACGCTCATAACAATTGGGAGACGCAAGGAAGCAGCAATGTAGAGAGTCTCCCACATTAGAGCCAGACCGTTAGCTGCGGTGGCAGTCATCACCCTTGCCCCAGCCGCTGAAGCCCCAATGCAAGCGCTCATAGCGGCATGCTCCGATTCCACAGGGATGAACTCCGTGTTCACAAGGCCATCAGCTACAAATTGGGAGAAAGTCTGCACTATCTCGGTCTGGGGGGTGATTGGGTAAGCCGCTACAACATCGGGATCTATTTGGCGCATGGCTTCGGCTACAGCCTTGGCCCCATCAAGAGCTTTGGCGATTTGCTTTGCCATCTCACACCTCCTCCACCATCTGGATGACCTTGCCCGGCTTTCCGGTTACGGCATGGGCTTCTACCTTGACAGGGCACTCGTGGGCGCATATCCCACAGCCCTTGCAGTGGTCGTAATCAAACCCCTGCACTTTGCCATCCTTCACAATTATGGCTGAATCAGGGCAGTAAACCCAGCATATCATGCAATGGGTGCACTTTTCCTCGTCCCTAACCGGGCGCCTGCTGCGCCAAGTCCCAGTTATGTACTCGGCAGAACTTCCCGGTTCAAGGACTACTGCCCCCAAGGGTAATTCCTTCCACCCTTTGAGCTCGGCCATCTTAACCCTCCTTTACGTTTTCGTAGGCTTCTTTTATGGCTTGGACGTTGGCCTGAATTATGTTCTCGCTAACTTTCGTGCCAAGCCTCTCTTCGGTCAAACGGATTACGCTTTCCAGAGAGACAAGCCCGGTAGCTTTGACTAAAGCCCCCAGCATCGGGGTATTGGGGATGTTCCGGCCAAAATGCTTCATGGCGATTTGGGAAGCATCTACCGTGAACACCCTTACGTTCTTCCCCTCAAGGCCCAGCTTAACCCTGACCTCTTGAGGGGAAAGGGAGGTGTTAAGAACTATAGTGCCGCCATCTTTCAATCCTTCGGCCACGTTCACAAGGCCGATGAGGGTAGGGTCCACAACGACTACAATGTCCGGGGAGGTAATTTGGGAATGGATTTCAATTGGGGAATCACTTATGCGCGTGTAAGCTTTGATGGGAGCTCCCATCCTTTCGGGGCCGTAATCGGGAAAAGCCTGGAAGTATTTTCCTTCCTCCAGGGCTGCTTCGGCCAGGATTTCCCCTGCGGTAACCACCCCCTGCCCTCCCCTTCCATGCCATCGGATTTCTACCATCCCTTTCATCCCTCACCTCCGAAGCAAAAAATAAAGGGGGAATAAAGTTTACCCCAAAGTTGCCCTTCTTTTAAAAGCCCCTTTCCCAGGCCATTGGTCCACAATTTGTGCTAATTGTAACAAAATAAGCCGGAGTTGTCAAAAGAGTTCCTTCTCCGCCCTTCTGCGCTTAAGGAGCCTTTCCACCTCTTCTTGGCACTTAAGGCAAAGGGTGGCATCGGGTCTGGCTTCAAGGCGCGCCGGGTCTATTTCAGCACCACAGCGCTCACATATCCCGTAAGTTCCCCTTTCTATGGCCCTAAGGGCCCTTTCAATGGAAGAACGTCGGAACTCCAAGCTTTCTATCAGGGCTACAACCTTATCGCGCTCGTAAAGGTCGGGGGAAAGGCCATTTATGTCCAACTCAAACTCGCTCCTCAAGTTTTCCCTGAGCTTCTCCAGCTCTTGCTCAATTTGCAATTTTTCTTGCAAAAGGCGGGCTTTCTCTCTTTCCAGATTGACTTTGCCTTCCATCCTATCCCTCCTATCGACAGAGGCTCGTCCCAAAACTCCCTGAATTGGTAAACTAATATAGCACTTTGGCTTTCAGAGGTCAAATGCGCAACATTCAGAGCTTCTTTCAAGGCTGAGGCCAAGCTCCAGAGCTTTTTGGATGCCCTCTCGCGAAGGGTTAACTATGCGGTTAACTCCGGCCACGATAGCTAAGGGGTCAAGCTTTCTCCTGTAGTCTCCACGAGGGCGCATGCACCCCAGAGCTATCGGGGTTCTGGGGAAAAGGAGGCGGGCTTCGGCCAAAATGGAGGCTACTTCTTCAACGGGCGGCAGCGGCCGAAGAGCATACTCAGTGCCAGGGGTGGGGATGAAAACGATGAAGATTAAGCCCTCAACTCCCTCCTCGGCCAAAATCTTTAAGGCCTTGCGCTCATGGCCTATCCTGCCACCATCAAGCCCTATGGTTATGTGCGGGATTACTCGGAAATGCCTCCGGAGCATGCGGTAGGTTTCCAGGTAATCCTGAACGGTCTTTCTATGCTTGTAAACCCTCTCAATAACCTCGTCATCGCCTACAAAATCAAAAGAGATTACGTGGACAAAAGGAGCTATGGCTAAAGCTTCTTCCTCGCTTATCAACCCCACATGCCAGTTCAGCCGGCGGCCGTGGGCGATAGCTTTTATCCCTTCAAGCTTGGCCAAAACTGGGACCTTCCCGTCGCGGTCGCACCCGCCAGATATGAGAAGGCTTGTGGTTGAATCCAGGCGGCGGTGAGCTTCTTCCACAGTCTTCATGGAGGCAAGGTAATAGCCACCACAATGAGCACAATTCAGAGCGCAATGCTTCCCCGTAACGCTTATGGGTAAAGTTTGGGAGGGATAATCCAAAAAGAGCTTGGGAGGGAAATTGGCTTGCCGCGTTTCCCAGGCCTTCTGGAGGAGCTCAAGGCTCCCTTTCAAATTTCGTCCTCCACCGGTATTTCCAGGTCCCCAACCTCCTTCGTGCTTACTTTAACTGTGATTTTGTGTTGGCCTGGTTCAAGCTTCAACCCTTTAATCACCACCGTTACTTCTCGGTTGAGCTCCAGCACGAAAGGGGTTTTGGAACCCACCCCTACTGCCGGCCTTTCTCCGGAAGCCGTTACAAGGTAAACACTCTCCAACGCGCAAGGGGCCCCATCGGCAGTAAGGGCTTTAAAGGCCACAATGGTCCCCGGAGCAAGGGTGTTCTTTAGCTTGAAAGCTAAGCCTTCCTCAGTGTTGGAGAGGCTTCCCTTAACGTAGAGCTTTTTCAAAAGGGCAGGAGGAATGTAAGGCATTTTTTCCCCTCATGTGTACCTTTTGACTTCAAACCTGAACATCTGGACTGGCTCATTGGGGTCGGTTATGCCGGCCTTGTGGACCCTGGTCCAGTAAATCTGCTGCTCTGTAGTCTCAATCCCAGGTAAATCGGGAAGTAGTAAGCCTCGCTTCCAGGGGTGTTTCAACGACTGGACTATCAAGCCGTAGCGTTTGGGGTCTAATTCCTCTGGCCCGGATACAGGCTCCGGAGGCGAAAGGACGTCAACTTTTATTTCCAAGTAAGGCAGCTCATCAGGCCTTACGGGGGGAAAGCGAGGGTCCCTTGTAGCGGCGCTTATGGCATTTTGTATTACCTCCATAGCCACATTGGGCTGAGTTGGCTCAATTGTGCCTATGCATCCGCGCAGTTCCCCCTGCTTGTGGATAGACACAAAAACCCCTGCCCTCTCCTTCATCTCCGGGGTTAATTCCTTCGGAGGTTCTATAACCTTACCCTCTTTTACGTAAGCTTCAATCGTCTTACGGGCAAGCTCTACCAGTGGGTGAGCCATTTCACCCCTCCTGGAAATGACCTACAAGCCTCTCATAGGTTTGCTCCAAGAGTTCAGGGATGATTTTAGTTTCAGCCATTATTGGCATGAAGTTGGTATCACCACCCCAGCGGGGGACGATGTGAAGGTGAACGTGGTCCTCTATGCCTGCTCCGGCTACCTTCCCAATGTTAATCCCGATATTGAACCCTTCGGGGTTAAGGGCACGGCGCAGGGCCTCTATCCCTTTGACGGTGAGCTTAATGAAGTCCAAAAGCTCTTCCTCATCCAAATCCTCAAGGCTTGGGACATGCCTGAAAGGGACCACCATCAGGTGGCCGCTATTGTAAGGGTAAAGGTTCAGCATTATGCAGCTATTGAGCCCTCTATAGAGGATGTAGTTTTCCCGGTCCTTGTTGTCGGCGATTTTTTCGCAAAGGACACAGTTCTGGGGCTTGGGGGAAAGGATGTATTTTATCCTCCATGGACGCCAGAGCCTCTTCATGAGCTCTTCTCCTGTTTTTGAATGGAAAGGTAATAAGCAGCCCAGGCTTCATCAATGAGCTCTTTCGTAAGGCGAGGTTGCCTCTTGGTGTAACGGGCAATTGATACAAGCTGGTCCAGGATGTCCCGGGGATGGCAAGCCCTCAAGGGCACTTTCTGCTTTATGTAGTGCTCCCGCAGCAAATAAACCAAGGCATTCTCATCATAGGGGATGCCCTTGGCTTCGCATTCCTTGCGGAATATGAGCCGGTATTCATCAAAAGTTGGGTTCCTCACCTCAACTTTGTGCCTTATCCTCCTCAGGAATGCTTCATCCACAAGCCGGGCAGGAGGGAGGTTTGTGGAGAAGACTACGAAAACTTCAAATGGTATCTCTATCTTGAGGCCAGTATGCAAAGTTAAGTAATCCACCCGCTTTTCCAGCGGGACAATCCAGCGGTTGAGTATATCCTGAGGGCGAGCTTGCTGCCGGCCGAAGTCATCAATTAGGAGCATACCGCCATTAGCCTTCATCTGAATAGGAGCTTCGTAGTAGCGGGTGATTTCGTTGTAAATTAAGTCAAGGTTCTCTAAGGTCAATTCCCCTCCCACGGCGATGAAGGGCCTGTGGGCCAAAAGCCAGCGCCGGTCATACTGGATTACGGCCTCAGCTCCTTGGACCACGAGTTTGTGGTTTAAATTGTCATAAACTTTGATGATATGCCCATTCACTTCCACAGCGTAGGGTATAAAGATGGAGTGCTGCGAAATGAGTTTACCGATGGCTTCGGATATCGCTGTTTTGCCGTTGCCGGGAGGGCCATAAATGAAAAGGGAATGGCCCATGATTACAGCCGGGCCAAGTTGGCGGAGGATGTCTTCGCCTAATACCAAGTGGGCTAAAGCCTTCCTCAAGCTCTCAGGGGTTATGGCTGTAGCGGAAAGGGGCTGAGCCTTCATCGCCTTCCTATATTCCTCTAAGGGGACAGGTGCCGGCCCAACGTATTGGGAACGCTCCAATGCCTCCTTCGCTTTTTCCGTCCCCTTGTCGGTCAGGGTGTACTCAAAAGCGTGCTCGCTTACGGTCTTACTACCCCTTACCTCACAAAGGTGCTCTCGCCTCATTAATTCCAGAACTTTATCCATAACTCCGGCATAGGGTAAGGCAAGGGCATTTGCTATCTGGGCCCCGGTCATGAAGCCTTCAAGGTAAAGCGTTTTCAAGGTAAGGTCAAGCAAAAGGCCCAGATTAAGCCCCGTATCCTTTATGGAACGGGGAGGGGGAGGGAAAAAAGCGAAACCTGCTACTTCCTCCATGCTCCTCCTTTAGAAAGACGTTTTCGGCAGAGTCAAATATACCACACAAAGTTTTAAACCGCAAGCAATGCCGAGGGCTGGCAGGGCTTTCTGGTTTTCTGGCGGTGTGGTTGCCTTTGGCCGCAGGGTAAAGCAGAGATAGTAGGACAACTGCGAGCAGTTGCCCTACCGTTGCCAAGGCCGACCGGGACGGAAGCCCGCGAAACTGCCCACAGCTGAAAAACTGGAAAGCTCTGGAGGGCTGGTGCGTCCCAGAATTGTGGGGGCACCCCTCACAACCCCCTGGCCTTTACCCCCTCGCAGGGGAGTCCCCCCGTTTTGATTAAGGTCGGCG